>NZ_JASBRC010000059.1:0-485 GCF_029960715.1 Arthrobacter sp. AL05 | reverse complement strand
GAGTTCGACGAATCGATGATCACCGGGGAATCCAGGACCGTCCTTCGCTCATCCGGCAGTAAGGTCATTGCCGGAACAGTCGCCACCGACAATACCGTCCGCGTGCAGGTCACCGCTGTCGGGGACGACACCGCCCTGGCCGGAATCCAGCGCCTCGTCGCCGAGGCGCAGGCCTCCTCCTCCAAAGCGCAGGCCCTCGCCGACCGGGCCGCCGGTTTCCTGTTCTACTTCGCCGCCGGCGCCGGGGTCCTCACGTTCATCGTCTGGTCACTGCTGGGCAGCGTTCCCGACGCCGTGACCCGCACCGTCACCGTCCTCGTGATCGCCTGCCCCCACGCTCTTGGCCTGGCCATCCCCTTGGTCATCGCCATCTCCACCGAGCAGGCGGCACGGGCCGGTGTCCTGATCAAGAGCCGGCTGGCACTGGAGCGCATGCGCACCATCGACGTTGTGCTCTTCGACAAGACCGGGACCCTCACCAAGGG
>NZ_JASBRC010000058.1:0-537 GCF_029960715.1 Arthrobacter sp. AL05 | reverse complement strand
GGCCGCCTGACCAAAACGAAACTACGCGACTGTCTCACATCCTTGACACACCTCAACCTCTGCAGCCCGCGGTCGCGGCTATACAGTTCGAGCCCTCGCAACGATCGCCGCAGCAGCATTCGAAGACGGCCTCTTCCGACTCGAGCTAGGGCACCGAGTCAACAATCCCGCATCGTGCAAGGTCGCCTCCAGTGCCGGTTTCATCCCCGAAGGTATCGAGCGCCAGAAGCTGGCGTACGGCGCTGAACGCTTCGACGTCGAGACCCACGCGCGACTGCGTACGGATTCATGCCCACATCTCACGATGCTCCCGTTATCCCGATGAAGCCGCAGCGGGACAGTCGGTTCTAACGCCACCCGCTATTGGACAAGAACAGATCCTGATCGGGCCGCCATCAGAGTGTGAAACCTGTTCCAGTGTTCGAGTTCACGCGGTTGGCGGACGCCGCAACCGACTCTAGGTGATCGCGGTACTCGCGCCACTGAGGTGTACTACTGATGTGAGACACAGTTTGAAAGGATTGTGCCCATGTCTTC
>NZ_JASBRC010000057.1:0-703 GCF_029960715.1 Arthrobacter sp. AL05 | reverse complement strand
TTTCAAGGAGCATTCCCATGCGCACATCGATCAAGACTTTCGCCGGTATCGCCGCGGCCGGTTCGCTGATGTTCTCCCTGGCTGCCTGCAGCCCGGCCAGTAACACCTCCGCCGCTCCGGCGTCCTCCTCGGCCTCGATGTCCGCCGAGGCGCCCAAGGCGCTGGCCTCCATCCCGGCCCTGACCGGGACCTCCACCGCCGTGAAGCTCGATGCCTCCTTCGCCAAGGCCCTTGAGACCCTGAAGCTGACCCCGGGCACCGTCGGGACCGCGGCACTGACCGATGGTTCGCTGATCTTCCCGATCACCGGCGGCAAGGTCGATTACTACGACCCGGCCAAGGACTACCGCCCGTTCGTCCAGGGCCTGATCAGCCACGCCGGTTCCGGGTTCTCCCTGACCGCCGGAGACACCAAGGTTGACCTGACCAACTTCACCATCGACCCGGGCACCTCCAAGCTCTACGGCGACGTCGCGGTCAACGGCACCACCGCCGCGAAGCAGGCCTACATCTTCAACCTCGACGGCTCCACCCTCAAGCCCCTCGCCAAGGCCGGCGACACCGCCGTCCTGGAAGGCACCCGGGTGCTGATCTCCGACACCGCCGCCGGCCTGCTGAACAAAACCTTCAAGACCGACGCCGTGAAAGCCGACATGCTCGTCGGCATCGCCAAAATCACCGTCAACACCAAGTAACACCCACC
>NZ_JASBRC010000056.1:0-739 GCF_029960715.1 Arthrobacter sp. AL05 | reverse complement strand
TGAGGTAGGCGATGTTCAGGACCTGCCCCGGGCTGCGGCTGAAAGCGATGCCGTTCGAGTCGGTCGGGACAAGGTTGGCGGTGTCTTTAGTGCCAATACCCTGATCGAGATCAGTTGATCCATCGAGGCTGTCCCGGGCGTCGGAGATCGCCTGGGCTGGTACCTGCAGATCACGAGCGTAGAGAGTGGTTCTGATGATTCCGGCGTGATAAGCCTCGACAGCGAGGATACCGGCGGCGGCTTCGAGGTAGGTCTTGTTATCGATCAGCGGTGCCGCGCCCTTGTAGGCGGTGACGCCGACGTCTTCGAAAATGAACGCGCCCAGGAGGAAGCTTGTTTCGTCCGCAAAAGGGTTGAACGTCTGGCCTGCCTTGATCAGCCCCGCCGCCATGGCAGCGGCGGTGAAGCTGGCCTCCAGATCGATTTGCGGCCGGGAAACTGCGGCTTTGCCGAGCGCGGTGCGGAGGAATTTGACGTGCGATTCTTCGTCCGCGGCGATTTCCTTGGCGTATTTTTCGATCAGGCTGCCGGCCTTGAATGGTACCTTCGCCCCGCCCGTCACACCGCCCTTGCGTCCTTTGCCGTCCGTGAGTCCCTCACTCAGGCCCCGGCCTGTGACGGCCCGCAGGTAGAACTCCGCTTCGAGGTATTCCAGGTTGAGGGCGAAGTTTAGGATCGCCCCGTCGCTTGGCTTCTTATCGGAATGCTCTGCGTCGCCGTCCGCACGGGACGGTGAGGC
>NZ_JASBRC010000055.1:0-823 GCF_029960715.1 Arthrobacter sp. AL05 | reverse complement strand
TGAGGTGTACTACTGATGTGAGACACAGTTTGAAAGGATTGTGCCCATGTCTTCCCGTCCTACCTATTCCGATGAGTTCAAGGCCGATGCCGTGAATCTTGTCATTTCCTCCGGCCGTTCGCCCGCCTCAGTTGCCCCCGAGTTAGGGATTTCCGTGACCGCCCTGAAGCGCTGGGTGCAGCTGCATCGGGAAGGAGAGTCCGGCACCGGCGTCAGGCCGGATGATCCGGTTGATCCCGCGAAATACAAGGCGTTGGAGGCCCGGTTGCGGGAGCTGGAAAGGGAAAATGATTTCCTGAAAAAAGTGTCGGCGTTCTTCGCCAAAGAACAACGGTAGAGGACCTCTACCGGCTTGTTCAGGAGAAGAACGCCGAATTCCCGGTGGCCTGGATGTGCGCCCGGCTGGGCGTTCCACGGGCCTCGTACTACCGGTGGCTGGAGCAGAAGGAATCAGCGACGTCTGCCCGGCACCGGGAGCTGACCGGACTGGTGAAGGCGATGTTCGATTCCTCGGACGGGATCTTCGGCCACCGGATGGTCCACACCAAACTCGCCGCCACGGGCGTGGAGGTTTCCGTGGGCACGGTCGCTGCCATCATGGCCGAGAACGGCTGGGCGGCCAAGCGGATGCGCGCGTTCAAACGCACGACCATCCCCTCGGACCCGGACAAGGTCTTCGCGGACCTCATCGGCCGGGACTTCACCTCGGAGGTCCCCGGCACGAAGCTCGTCGGGGACATCACCTACCTGCGTACCGGAGAGGGCTGGCTCTACCTGGCCACCGTCATCGACCTCTGCACCCGCATGGTCGTTGGCTGGGCCA
>NZ_JASBRC010000054.1:0-825 GCF_029960715.1 Arthrobacter sp. AL05 | reverse complement strand
CGGGATTTCGTCGACGTTGATTCCGACCATGGCCTCGCCCAGGCCGCGGGAGGCCTTGGCGATCTCGTCCGGGTCATCAAAGAAGGTAGTGGCCTTCACGACGGCGGCGGCACGCTGGGCCGGGTTGCCGGACTTGAAGATACCGGAGCCAACGAAGACACCGTCGGCGCCGAGCTGCATCATCATCGCCGCATCCGCCGGGGTGGCGATGCCGCCGGCGGTGAACAGCACCACGGGGAGCTTGCCGGTGGCGGCCACTTCCTTCACCAGTTCATACGGGGCCTGCAGTTCCTTGGCCGCGACGTAGAGCTCGTCCTCGGCCATCCCGGCGAGCCGCTTGATCTCCGCACGGATCGAGCGCATGTGCGTGGTGGCGTTGGAGACATCCCCGGTGCCGGCCTCACCCTTGGACCGGATCATCGCCGCGCCCTCGTTGATCCGGCGCAGCGCCTCACCAAGGTTCGTGGCACCGCAGACGAAGGGAATCGTGAAATTCCACTTGTCGATGTGGTTCGCGTAGTCCGCCGGGGTCAGGACCTCGGACTCGTCGATGTAATCCACGCCCAGGGTCTGGATGACCTGGGCTTCGACGAAGTGGCCGATCCGGACCTTCGCCATGACCGGAATGGACACGGCGGCGATGATCGCCTCAATCATGTCCGGATCGGACATGCGGGACACGCCGCCCTGGGCGCGGATGTCGGCCGGAACGCGTTCCAGCGCCATCACTGCCACGGCACCGGCATCCTCGGCGATGAGGGCCTGCTCGACGTTAACGACGTCCATAATGACGCCGCCCTTGAGCATCTCCGCCATACCGCGCTT
>NZ_JASBRC010000053.1:0-1073 GCF_029960715.1 Arthrobacter sp. AL05 | reverse complement strand
TGTAATAACCACGGACGTTGGTGACAGGCGGCGTGGATAGGTGACAAAAAGAAGACC
Source organism: Arthrobacter sp. AL05 (assembly GCF_029960715.1). Classification (NCBI taxonomy): domain Bacteria; kingdom Bacillati; phylum Actinomycetota; class Actinomycetes; order Micrococcales; family Micrococcaceae; genus Arthrobacter; species Arthrobacter sp. AL05. The sequence continues at coordinate 1,016 of NZ_JASBRC010000053.1, read as the reverse complement.
TCCGGGTGGAGTGGGGCTTGTCTAGAGTCCAGTTCCACAAACGGAGGTCTTCATGTCCCACCCTAATGCCTTTCTCGCGCCCAAGGGCCGGCTGCTACTGGCCAGATGCGTAGTCGATGACGGGTGGCCGTTGCGTCGGGCCGCAGAGCGGTTCCAGGTCTCCGTACCGACAGCGGCACGCTGGGCAGAGCGTTACCGCGAACACGGCGAGGACGGGATGGAAGACCGCTCCAGCAGGCCCCTTGTGTCGCCCTCGAGGACCCCGCAACGGCGGGCGCGGCGGATCATCGCGCTGCGCGTGAACCGGCGGTGGGGGCCGGCCCGGATCGGGTATCTGCTGGGCCTCCACCCATCAACCGTGCACAAGGTCCTTTCCCGGTTCGGGCTGGCGAAACTCTCGTGGCTGGACCGTGCCACGGGCCGGGTGATCCGCCGCTACGAGCACGAGAAGCCCGGGGACATGATCCACGTCGACATCAAGAAACTCGGACGCATCCCCGACGGCGGCGGGCACCGCGTCATGGACCGGGCAGCGGGCAAGAAAAACAAGACAGGGACCGCGGCGAACCGGCGCCCCGGCTACGCCTACCTGCACAACGCCGTGGATGACCACTCACGCTTCGCCTACACCGAGATCCTCGACGACGAGAAGAAAGAGACCGCCGCCGGCTTCTGGGAACGCGCCAACCAGGCCCTCAACGCCGCCGGCATCACCGTGAAGCGCGTCCTCACAGACAACGGCTCCTGCTACCGCTCCCACGCCTTCCAAGACGCCCTGGGCCCGGACATCACACACAAACGAACCCGGCCCTACCGGCCCCAGACCAACGGCAAAGTAGAGCGCTACAACCGCACCATGCTCGAGGAATGGGCCTACGCCCGCCCCTACAACTCAGAGGCCGAGCGCGTGGCTGCTTTCCCAGCCTGGCTCCATGACTACAATCATCACCGAGGCCACACCTCACTCAAGGGTCAGCCACCAGCAAGCCGCGTCACTAACCTCCGTGGTTAATACA
>NZ_JASBRC010000052.1:0-1179 GCF_029960715.1 Arthrobacter sp. AL05 | reverse complement strand
GGATCCCTCACCGTGACAGGATGTTTGCAGGCATCCCGCTGATCTAGCGCATTGCCAGCGCGAGGCCGAGCATGGCGACGGCGAGTATAGGGAACAGCCAGTTAGTTACCTGAACCGCTGCCTTCGCGCCTCGTCCGGTACTGTCCGTCATCCCGGAGAGCGGATCGGTGATGTCGTTGTCGGCCTCCGAGCGGGATGACCGGATGGTATTCATGATTGAAAGTGCCACCATGACGAGAGCGCTTCCTATGAGCCATGGCAGCGGGTCGATCGCTAGCCATGCTTCGGCCTGGCTCTTAGGGGTCGCGAAGGCTGAGAGGAGGCCTGCCATGACGCAAGCAGCGGTGATTCCGATACAGGCCCAGATGCGCCGTATGAGGGCGTCGAGGTAGAGCGGCAGGAGGGCCAGGAGAACGACTGGTGTAGCGAGGAGAGCTAGCTGCGCTGGTGAAACCAGCAGCAGTTCCGACCGCGCCCAGGACACGACTGCCTGATTGAAGAGCAGGAAGGCCAGGAGCCCGAGCAGTGCCGGCCCCATCGCTTTTCGCACCCAGTCGTGCTTCGGCTCGGACGGGAGTTCAAGCGCCGCAGCGTAGTCTCGGGCTGGCCCGAACGCTTCCTCGGCCGGTTGGCCGGTATCACCCAGGAGCTCCCTGGCGCTTGCGATGGTGTCACCGATCGCGCTCCCGTGCACCTGGCGCACACGCAACTCCATGACGAGCTGGTCGAACCATTTCTTATCGTTGGTCTGCTGCGTCATGCGGGGATCTCCTTCGTGAGCCGCTTTGGGTCGAGGTAATGGGTGCTGGTGACGGCAAATCGGAGCCAGTCAGCACTTAGGCGGGTGAGTTCGGCGCGGCCCTGATCTGTCAGTGCGAAGTACTTGCGGCCGGGACCGCCGTCGCCGGCCCGCCATTCCGTGGTGACCAGGCCGGCGGTCTCGTACCGGGTGAGGAGCGGGTACAGGGTGCCGCCCTTTATGGAGCCGAACCCGTGGCGCTCGAGTTCGCTGATGATTGCGTATCCGTAAGAAGGCCCGGCGGATAGTGCGCGGAGGGCAAGGAACCCAAGCGTGGCCCGGAGCCAGTCACTTGGCCAGTCCGAGCTTCCCGGGGCTTGAGGAGCAGGGGCAGGAACATTCATGACTAGATTGTCTATCTAAGTAGTTGGCCTGTCAAG
>NZ_JASBRC010000051.1:0-1313 GCF_029960715.1 Arthrobacter sp. AL05 | reverse complement strand
TCACTCAAGGGTCAGCCACCAGCAAGCCGCGTCACTAACCTCCGTGGTTAATACAGCTAAGCGTCCGATCGGCAGCAAAGTATCGCCGTGCCCGGGCTCCATGACCGACAGCAGATGCCAGAAACTCGGGGATTGCACCGTCTGAGGAGTGCGAATGACCGGGGGCCGGGCGGTCCGGTATCGACGCGACACCGAACTCAGTTCGACGTAGAATTCAGTGACAGGAAAGGACTTCCGTCATGAGGCTTGAGGGCTGGCATCTGATCATCATCATCGTTCTCGTTCTGGTGCTTTTTGCTGCACCGAAGCTGCCGGGAATGGCCAGGAGCCTGGGCCAATCGATGCGTATCTTCAAGTCCGAAGTCCGCGAGATGAAGGAGGAGGGCCCTCCTGAGAAGAACGCCGCGGACGCCGAACCCGTCGAGGGCCGGACCGTGAACCACCCGAAGTCCACGGGGGTCGAAAGCCTTACCGGAGACGGAACCGACGTACCGCCGCCGACCCGCGCCTAAGACACCATGGCAGCCGGTAAGAGCAGCCGATCCAACCCTGAGGGGCGGATGGCGCTCTTGGACCACCTCAAGGAGTTGCGGAACCGGCTTTTCAAGGCTGCGGTCGCCGTCGTGCTGGGGACCGTCGTCGGCTTCCTCGTATACCAGCCCTTTCTTACGGCGCTCATCAAGCCGATCCGGGATCTGAACGAACATGAGGGCCGGCAGGCCACGCTGAACTTCGACGGCGTGGCGAGCTCCTTCGACCTGTTGATCCAAGTATCCGTGTTCCTGGGCCTGATCCTCGCCAGTCCGGTCTGGCTCTACCAGCTCTGGGCGTTCATCGTCCCGGGCCTGCATAAGAAGGAACGCCGGCTCGCCTTGTCGTTCGTCGCGGCAGCCGTGCCGCTGTTCCTCGGCGGCGTGGCCCTGGCCTGGCTCGTGCTGCCGAACGCCGTGCGGGTGTTGACGGATTTCACTCCCGCCGGGGGCTCCAACTTCATCAGCGCCCAGATCTACCTGTCCTTCGTCCTGCGCCTGCTCCTCGCGTTCGGCATCGCGTTCCTGCTCCCTGTGGTCCTGTTCGGCCTGAACCTGGCCGGGCTGGTCAAGGGCGCCCAACTCCTCAAGAGCTGGCGGATCACTGTGTTCCTCGTGTGTCTGTTTGCCGCCATGGCCGCGCCGGGCGCGGATGCCACGAGTATGTTCTATCTTGCCGTGCCCATGCTGGTGTTGTTCTTCACGGCCATCGGGCTCTGCCTGCTTAATGATCGCCGCCGGGAACGGCGGACGGTCAAGCTTGCCGCGGAGACCGAAGCCCGC
>NZ_JASBRC010000050.1:0-1337 GCF_029960715.1 Arthrobacter sp. AL05 | reverse complement strand
GGTGGGGTTTAGATGCCGCCGCGGCGCAGGAGGGTGCCGTGGGGGGTGTGGTTGTTGATGGGGTGGCCGCGGAGGTAGGTTTTGCGGACGACGCCGGAGAGTGCTTTGCCGTCGTAGGGGGTGATGGGGTTTTTGTGCTGGAGTTTGGTGACGTCCACGACGTAGGCCTCGTTGGGGGCGAAGATCGCGAAGTCCGCGTCGTAGCCGAGGGCGATGTGGCCTTTGGTGGTGAGGCGGGCGAGTTCGGCGGGTTTGGCGGCCATCCAGGAGATCACTTGTTCCAGGGCGATGCCGCGGTGGCGGGCTTCGGTCCAGATCAGGGACAGTCCGAGCTGCAGGGAGGAGACCCCGCCCCAGGCGACGGCGAAGTCGCCGTTTTCGAGGTCTTTCAGGTCCAGGGTCGAGGGTGAGTGGTCTGAGACGATGCAGTCGATGGTGCCTTCCTGGAGGCCTTTCCAGAGCAGTTCCCGGTTCGCGGCTTCCCGGATCGGCGGGCAGCATTTGTATGCGGTGGCGCCGTCGGGGATTTCCTCGGCCATCAGTGTCAAATAGTGCGGGCAGGTCTCCACGGTCAGGTGCACGCCGTCGCGTTTGGCCGAGGCGATCATCGGCAGCGCGTCGGAGGAGGACAGGTGCAGGATGTGGGCCCTGGCTCCGGTCCAGCGGGCGCGTTCGATGACTTCGGCGATGGCTTTGTTCTCGGCCCCGCGCGGGCGGGAGGAGAGGAAGTTCGCGTAGTGGTCCCCGCCCGGGTGCGGTGCGCGGTCGATCGCGTGGGAGTCTTCGGCGTGGACGATCATGAGTGAGTCGAAGGATTTCAGCTCGGCCATGTCTGTTTCCATTTCATCGGCCTCCAGGTGCGGGAATTCATCGACCCCGGAGTGGAGCAGGAAACACTTGAACCCGAAGACGCCCTCGTCGTGGAGGCCCCGGAGGTCTTTCAGGTTCCCCGGGACCGCCCCGCCCCAGAACCCGACGTCGACAAACGCCTGGTCCGCGGCGACTTCACGTTTGAGTTTCAACCCTTCGACGGTGGTGGTCGGCGGAATGGAGTTCAGCGGCATGTCGATGATCGTCGTGACGCCCCCGGCCGCGGCGGCCCGGGTCGCGGACGCGAACCCTTCCCACTCCGTGCGGCCCGGTTCGTTGACGTGGACATGGGTATCGACCAGGCCCGGGATCATCGTCTCGTCATCGGCGAGGTCTATGACCTGCGCCCCGGCCAGGGCATTACCCAACGGCTCGATCGCCACGATCCGCCCGCCCCGGATCCCGACCTCCCGCGCCGCGATCCCCGCCGTCGTCAACACACGCCGACCACGAACAACCAAGTCATA
>NZ_JASBRC010000004.1:190146-381956 GCF_029960715.1 Arthrobacter sp. AL05 | reverse complement strand
CGTTAACGACGTCCATAATGACGCCGCCCTTGAGCATCTCCGCCATACCGCGCTTGACGCGGCTGCTGCCCGTAGCCCGGGGAAGTGGCTGATTCAATGGATGTCTCTTTCGTTGTTTGTGGATGTACCGGGCGCGCCGTGGTGACACGGCTAGCGCCGGACTCCTGGGTGGGTCCAGGAGCTAGCGCAGGACGACCGTCCGGTTGTCTTGAAGGAAAACGCGTCCCTCGCAGTGCCAGCGGACGGCGTTCGATAGTGCCTTGCGCTCGGTGTCGCGTCCGGCGGCCACGAGATCCTCGGCGCCGAAGGTGTGGTCTACCTCGACCACCTGCTGGGAGATGATGGGCCCTTCATCGAGCTCCGCGTTGACGTAGTGCGCCGTGGCCCCTACCGTCTTCACGCCGCGGGCGTGCGCCTGGTGATAGGGTTTGGCGCCCTTGAAGCTGGGCAGGAAGGAGTGGTGGATGTTGATGGCACGGCCATCCAGGCGTCGGGTGAGCTCGTCGCTGAGGACCTGCATGTAACGCGCCAGAACCACGAGTTCGACATCGAGCCGGTCGACGAGCTCCATTAGGCGCTCTTCGGCTGCTGGCTTGGTGGCGGCCGTGACGGGCACGTGGAAGAAGGGGATGCCGTGCCATTCTACGATTCCCCGGTGGTCCGGATGGTTCGAGACGACCCCGACAATGTCGATGGGCAGCTCGCCGATGCGGGCGCGGAACAGCAGATCGTTGAGGCAGTGCTCGAATTTCGAGACCATGATCAGGACCCGGCGTTTCGCCCCGTGGGCGCGCAGTTGCCACTGCATGCCGAATTTTTCGGCCACGGGCGCGAAGGCCTCCTCAAGCGAACCAAGGGCGGCCGGTCCGCCGGGGGAGTTGTCGGCCACGGCGAAGTGGATCCGCATGAAGAAATGGCCGTCGTCCTGGGAGTCGAATTGCTTGCTTTCCAGGATGTCGCAGCCCTGTTCGAGCAGGAATCCGGACACGGCGTGGACGAGGCCCCGTGTTTCCGGGCAGTCGAGGGCCAGAACGTATTCATCGACGGTGCTGTTCGCGGTGCTATTTAAGGTATCCATGGCTCAGCACTCGATGACGTTGACGGCGAGGCCTCCACGGGAGGTTTCCTTGTACTTGGTTTTCATGTCCGCTCCTGTTTCGCGCATGGTTTTGATGGCTTTGTCCAGGGACACTTTGTGGCTGCCGTCGCCGTGGAGGCAGAGGCGGGCGGCGTTGATGGCCTTGACGCTGGCGATGGCGTTGCGTTCGATGCAGGGGATCTGCACGAGCCCGCCGACGGGGTCGCAGGTCAGCCCGAGGTTGTGTTCGATCCCGACCTCCGCGGCGTTTTCTACCTGCGCGGGCGTGCCGCCCAGGACTTCGGCCAGCCCGGCTGCGGCCATGGAGCAGGCTGATCCGACTTCGCCCTGGCAGCCGACCTCGGCGCCGGAGATGGAGGCGTTGATCTTGAACAGGATTCCGACGGCGGCGGCCGTCAGGAGGAAGCGGATGACGCCGTCGTCGTTGGCTCCGGGGACGAACTTGACGTAGTAATGCAGGACCGCGGGCACGATGCCGGCCGCGCCGTTGGTGGGGGCGGTGACGATCCGTCCGCCGGCGGCGTTTTCCTCGTTGACGGCCAGGGCGAACAGGTTCACCCATTCCATCGCGAGCAGCGGGTCCGCGGGCACCTGGACTGGGGACGGGTTCCTCGCTTCGGTTTCGGCGTTCACGGCGAATGCTGCCAGCGTCCGGAACAGGGCAGGGGCGCGTCGTTTGACGTTCAGCCCGCCGGGCAGGATGCCCTCGGCCGCGCAGCCGTTCTCCACGCATTGGCGCATGACGGCCCACAGGGCCAGGAGCTTGTCCCGGAGTTCGGCTTCGCTGCGCCAGAGAAGTTCGTTGGCGAGCATAACGTCGGCGATGGACATGTTCTCGCGGGCACAGATTTCCAGGAGCTCGTCGCCAGTGGTGAAGGGGTAGGGCAGCACGGTGTCATCCGCCACCACTTGGTCAGCGCCCTGGGCGGTGCCGTCAACAACAAAGCCGCCCCCGATCGAGTAGTAGCTGCGCTCCTTGAGCACTGCCCCGGTGTGGTCCAGTGCCCGGAAGGTCATGCCGTTGGGGTGGGCCGGTAGGGACTTGCGGCGGTGCAGCACCACGTCCTCGTCCCAGTTGAAGTCCACCCGGTGGTCCCCGCCGATCCGGAGCTCGGCGTCGAGGGCGGCGGCCGCGACCTGGTCGTCGGCGGTGGAGGTGTCCACCGTGTCCGGGTCCTGGCCCTGGAGGCCCAGGACCACGGCCTTGTCCGAGCCGTGGCCCCGGCCAGTGGCGCCGAGGGAGCCGAACAGTTCGGCCTGCACCCTCGTTGTGGCGCTCAGCTGCCCCTCGCTCTTCAGTCCGTCTGCGAACCGCTTGGCCGCCCGCATCGGGCCGACCGTGTGGGAGGAGGACGGCCCGATGCCAACAGAGAACAGATCCAGGACGCTGAGCGCCATCAGGGGACCTCAGGGGATGCGTATTCGCGCATGGCGTCCAGGAGCCAGCGGCCCAGGAACTCCGCGAACGAGGCCCGGGGGAAGAGCCGGAAGCTGTTCTCTGCGGTCTTCTGCAGTACCAGGGGGATGTTGCCGACTTCGGTGGTCAGCGCCGTTCCCGGGGTGAAGCTGCGGGGGTGCAGATCAAGGGCGCAGCCCTTTTCCAGGACGGCCCGGGCGCGCGGGCCTGAGAGCTCGAACGTGGTGCGGTTGGCGGAGAGATCCACCACCTGGCCTGGGGCGTCGCCCAGTGCTTCCAGGAGGGAGCCGAGGAGGTTGCCGCCCAAGGAATCGTGGGCAGCTTCCGGTGCGACTGCCATGAACTCGGACGGTCCGAGCCAGAGGACGCTGATGCTGTCCGTGCCGGCCACGTCACCGCAGCGTGCCGGCAGTCCGCCGGTCGCGGCTGCGATCCGTGATCCTGCCTCGGAATGGGGGTCCACGCGGACTCCGGCCATGGTCTGGAACGGACCTTCGTTGAGGACCACCTTGCCCGGGACGGATCCGGCCGCCAGCGCTTCGGTCAGGTGGTAGGCGGGGCTGCGGCGGATGTCCCGGAGTCCATTGATGCCTGTCAGTGCTGCTGTATTAGCCATCTTTGCGGGTCCCTTCGGGGTCAAAAAGTACGGTTTCTGCTATAACGACGTCAATCAGCTGGTCCCCGGCGGCGGCCACAAGGGTTTCGCCGATACGGTTGCGGCCGTTCTTGATCAGGGCCAAGGCAAACGATTTGCCCAACGCGGCGCTGTGGTAGCTCGAGGTCACGAACCCCTGCATGGGGACGGGGCCGTAGGCGGGGTTCGTGGTGATGCCCTGCTCGACGAGCTGAGTGCCTTCCGGGAGCCGGATCGTGCCATCCACTGGAAGGACGCTGACCAGGTGCTTCCGGTCTGTGCGGCCAGCGTCGGCCCGGGCGTAGGAGCGCTTGCCGATGAAGTCCTTGACCTTCGATACAACCCATTCCATGCCGGCGTCCTGCGGGGTGACGGTCCCGTCGGTGTCCTGACCGACGATCGGGTACCCCTTTTCTGCGCGGAGCACGTGCATGGTTTCGGTGCCATAGGCGGTGATGTTGAATTCGGCCCCGGCGGCGGCCACGGCTTCCCAGGTGTTCAGCCCGTACCAGGACGGGATGTTGATTTCGTAGGCCAGTTCGCCGGAGAAGGAGATCCGGCAGATCCGGGCCTGCACGCCGGAGGCGAGGGTTGTTTCGCGGAAGGTCATAAAGGGGAAGGCTTCCGCTTTCAGCCCGCCGTCCGCGGCAAGCTCCGGGGCCACCTTTGCGAGTACAGCGCGGGAGTTGGGCCCGACTACGGCAATGGTGGACCACTGTTCGGTCACCGAGGTGCAGTGCACGTCCAGTTCAGGCCATTCGGTCTGGAGCCATTCCTCCAGCCAGTCGAGCACCTTCGCGGCGCCGCCGGTGGTGGTGGTCATGAAGTACCGGTCTTCGTCGAGGCGCAGGGTCACGCCGTCGTCGAAAATCATCCCGTCCGCCATGCACATCACGCCGTAGCGGGCCGAACCCGGAGCGAGCTTCTTGAAAGCGTTGGTGTAGATACGGTTCAGGAACTCGCCGGCATCCTTGCCGCGGATTTCGATCTTGCCCAGGGTGGTGGCATCCATAAAGCCCACGGACTCGCGGACGGCGGCGCATTCGCGCAGTACTGCGGTGTCCATGTCCTCGCCGCCCTGCGGGTAGTACCAGGGGCGCTTCCACTGCCCGACGTCCTCGAACAGGGCACCTTTGGCGACGTGCCACGGGTGGATCGAGGTGAGCCGGGCGGGGTCGAACAGCTCACCGCGCTGGCGTCCCGCGAGTGCTGCGAACGCCACCGGCGTGAACGGTGCCCGGTAGGTGGTGGTGCCGATGTCGCCGATCCCGCGCGAGGCCTCGCCGGCCTGCCGGAGCGCGGCGGCGATGACGCCGATCGCGTTGACGCCGGAGGTCTTGCCCTGGTCGTTGGCGGTGCTGATGGAGGTGTAGCGCTTGATGTGTTCCACGGACCGCATGCCGGCGCCGGTGGAACGCAGCACGTCGGCCACGGACTGGTCGCGCTGGAAGTCCACGAAGTGGTGGTGCCAGTCATCCGGGCCGCCTTCCTGCCCGGGGACCAGCCAGAGCTGGCGGGTCGGGCCGGTCGCCTTCGGTTCGCCGATGGGGGCGGGTTCGACGGAGGATGCGAAGCCTGCGGCGATGGCGGCTGAGGCTCCGGCGGAGATGCCCTCGGCCAGGCAATCCTCAAGTTCGAAGCTGCCGCGGCCGGAGCCGATGGTCTGCTGGTTCGGGACCACGGTGCTCGGCACGAAAGCGGCGAGCCCGTCGTCCCAGCGCAGCTTGCCCTGGCGCTGGGAGTGGAGGTGGACCAGCGGGCTCCAGCCACCTGACACGGCCAGGAGATCGCAGGCGACCTCCTCGACCCCGGAGGTGAGTTCGCCGTCGTCGTTGATGCTGCGGACGGTGACGGCATTGAGCCGGCCGTCGCCGGAGTCCGTGCCATCTCCAGAGGAAGAGGTGTTGGCAACGGCGCTGCCGATCAGCACCCGGGTGCCGGTTTCGACGGCGGCCGCAGCAACGTCCGTGAGCTTGGCCCGGGCGTCGACGACGGCGGCGACCTTGACGCCGGCGGCCTGCAGGTCTGCAGCCAGGGCGTAGGCGCTGTCATTAGTGGTGCTGATAACGACGCGCTGGCCCGCGGCAACGGCGTAGCGGTTGAGATAACTGCGGACGGCCGAGGCGAGCATGATGCCGGGGCGGTCGTTGTTCTCGAAAACCAGTGGGCGTTCGTGGGCGCCGGGGGCGACCACCACCTGGTTGGCGCGGACGTGCCAGATCCGCTGCCGGGACACACCGGGAGCGGCAGGGCTGGGCAGGTGGTCGGTGCGGCTCTGGACGGCGATGACGTAGTTTGCGTCGTAGGCGCCGAAGGCGGATGTCCGGTTCAGGACGGTGGACTCGGCGGCAGAAACCAGTTCGGCTTCGACGTCTCCGACCCATTCCAGCGCGGGCTTGCCTTCGATGGTCTCGGTCAGCCCGGGCGCGGTTGAGCCGGAAAGGAGGGATCCGCCCAGCTCGGGCTGGTCGTCCATCAGGATCACGCGGGCGCCGGTGCGGACGGCCTCGCGGGCCGCGGCGAGGCCGGCGGGGCCGCCGCCGATCACCAGGACGTCGGTATGGACGTATTTCTTGTCATACTCGGCTCGGTCCTCCTCCGGGTCCAGCTTGCCCAGGCCGTTGAGGAGTTCTGCTTTCAGGCCGTCCACCAGGGTGACAGTGGTGGCCGGGAGCATGGATTCGGCAACGTCGCCGGGGAAGCGCGCAGCAATTTTGACCATGGCGTTGGATTCCTCCACGCCGGCGGACATGATGCCACGGGTCCGGTCCTCGTAGAGCGAGTTGCCGGCGGCGATGCGGCCGTTCGCGATCAGGGCCGAGGCGAGTGTGTCGCCCGGGTGGCCGGTGAATTCCTCGCCGTCCACGGTGAAACGCCAGGCGATGGTGCGGTCGATGCGTCCGCCGGCGGCAAGGCGGGCGTTCTGGGAAGTCACTTGGTTGCTCCCTTCGGGGCAGTGGTGCTGGCCGGTGTTGCGGCCGGGGCGATGCTGGAAGCTGCGATGCTTGGGGCGGAGTCCCCGGTGGTGGTGCTCTCGGCAGTGGTGCTGGCAGTGCCGGATTCGGCAGCGGCCGGGACCGATACATCGGGCCGGGGCGTTCCCATCGGGTACACGGCCTGGATGCCGTAGGTCACGGTGTCGCGGAGCATGTTGAACCACTGGCGGCATCCGGTGCTGTGCAGCCAGCGTTCGGCGAAAATGCCCTTGGTGTTTTCGCGGTAGAACAGGAACTCGGCCCATTCCTTGTCATTCAGGTCGTTCGGGTTCTCCGGGTACGGGACGTGGGCCTGGCCGCCGTAGTGGAACTCGGTCTCGTCGCGCGAGCCGCAGTTGGGGCATGAGATAAGCAGCATGTGCGTCTTCTTTCTAAGGGACGGCGGCTAGTGGGCCACGGCGGCGGCGCCGTGTTCATCGATCAGGGCGCCGGTTTCGAAGCGCTCGAGGGCAAAAGGTTTGTTGAGCTTGTGCGGCGTTCCAGTGGCGATGGTGTGCGCGAAGGTCAGCCCGGCGGCCGGGGTGCCCTTGAATCCGCCGGTTCCCCAGCCGCAGTTGACGAACATGTTCTCCACCGGGGTGGTGCCGACGATGGGGGAGGCATCCAGTGTGGTGTCAACGATCCCGCCCCAGGTCCGGAGCACGTGGGCCCGGGCGAAAATCGGGAAGAGCTCGACGGCGGCGGCCATCTGGTGCTCGATCACGTGGAAGGATCCGCGCTGCCCGTAGCCGTTGTAGGAATCAACGCCGGCGCCCATAACGAGTTCGCCCTTGTGTGCCTGGGAGACGTAGACGTGGACATGGTTGGACATGACGACGGTGGGGTGGACCGGTTCGTGGAGTTCGGACACGAGGGCCTGGAGCGGGTGGGACTGGATCGGCAGCCGGAAACCGGCCATCTCGGCCAGCACCGAGCTGTGGCCGGCCGCGCAGAGACCCACCTTTTCGGTGTGGATGGTGCCCTGGTTGGTCTTGACCCCGACCACCTTGTTGCCGTCCTTGACGAAGCCGGTGACTTCGCAGTTCTGAATGATGTCCACGCCGAGCTCATCGCATTTGCGGGCAAAGGCCCACGCGACGTGGTCGTGCTTGGCGATGCCGGCGCGCGGCTGGTACGTGGCGCCCATAACGGGGTAGCGGATGTTGTCGTTGATGTTCAGGATGGGGCAGAGTTCCTTGACCTGCTGCGGATCCAGCCACTCCGCATCCACTCCGTTGAGCTTGTTGGCCCCCACCCGTCGGATACTTTCGCGGACATCGCCCAGGGTGTGGGCGAGGTTCATCACGCCGCGCTGGCTGAACAGGAAGTCATACTCGAGCTCCTCCGGCAGGATCTCCCACAGCTTCAGGGCGTGCTCGTAGATCGCCGCGCTCTCGTCCCAGAGGTAGTTGGAGCGGATGATGGTGGTGTTCCGGGCCATGTTCCCGCCGGCAAGCCAGCCCTTTTCCAGCACCGCGATGTTCGTCATGCCGTGGTTCTTGGCCAAGTAGTAGGCGGTGGCGAGGCCGTGCCCGCCGCCGCCGACAATCACTGCGTCGTAGGAGGACTTGGGCTCCGGGTTGCGCCAGAGAAATTCCGGGTGCTCCGGAAGCTGTTCCGTGCTCATAGTGCAACTCCGTTCGGGGTGGTTCCGGCAGTTCCGGAAAGATTCGGGTAAAGCGGAAATTTCTCGGCGAGGACCGTGACCCGGTCGCGGAGCAGGACGGCCGACTCGTCGCTGAGCTTGCCCTTGATGGCCTCGGCGATGATGTCGGCAACCTCGGTGAATTCGGCCGGGCCGAAGCCGCGGGTGGCCAAGGCGGGGGTGCCGATCCGGAGCCCGGAGGAGACCATCGGCGGGCGGGGGTCGAACGGGACGGCGTTGCGGTTCACGGTGATGCCGATTCGGTGCAGGCGATCCTCGCCCTGCTGCCCGTCCAGGGCCGAGTTGCGCAGGTCCACCAGGACCAGGTGCACGTCGGTGCCGCCGCCCACTACGGAGATACCGTATTCGGCGACGTCCGGTGCGAGCAGGCGCTCGGCCAGGATCTTGGCCCCTTCCAGAGTGCGTTGCTGCCTGTCCTTGAACTCATCGCTTGCTGCGATCTTAAAGGACACGGCCTTGGCCGCGATCACGTGTTCCAGTGGGCCGCCCTGCTGGCCGGGGAAGACGGCGCTGTTGATCTTGCGCGCCAGGGACTCACGGCTGAGGATCACGCCTCCGCGCGGGCCACCCAAGGTCTTGTGCGTGGTGGTGGTGACGACGTCGGCATACGGCACCGGGTTCGGGTGCAGCCCCGCGGCCACCAGGCCGGCGAAGTGAGCCATGTCCACCATGAGATAGGCGCCCACGGCGTCGGCGATGCGGCGGAACTCCGCGAAGTCGAGCTGGCGCGTATACGCGGACCAGCCGGCCACGATCATCTTCGGGCGGTGCTCCAGGGCAAGAGCCTCGACCTCGGCCATATCCACGATCATGTCGGATTCGCGCACATGGTAAGGGACGACGTTGTAAAGCTTGCCGGAAAAGTTGATGCGCATCCCGTGGGTGAGGTGTCCGCCGTGCGCCAGCGAGAGTCCCATGATCGTGTCGCCCGGCTCCAGCAGGGCAAACATGGCGGCGGCGTTGGCCTGCGCACCCGAGTGCGGCTGCACGTTCGCCGCTTCCGCGCCGAACAGGGCCTTGACCCGGTCGATGGCGAGCTGCTCGATCACGTCAACGTGTTCGCAGCCGCCGTAGTAGCGCTTGCCCGGGTAGCCCTCGGCGTATTTGTTCGTCAGCACCGAGCCCTGCGCCTCCATGACCGAGGCGGGGGCGAAATTCTCGGACGCGATCATCTCGAGGGTGGACTGCTGGCGCTCCAGCTCATGGTCAATGGCCCGGGCGACGTCGGCGTCGACGCTGGCCAGGGTTTCATTCAGGGTGCCCGTCATGGCGGCCTCTTTCGGTTCAAGGAAACTTAAAGACGAATGCAACAGTGTTGCGTTGAATGCAACTCTAGTTGGCCGCCGGTGTTGCGTCAATCACTTTTCTTCCGAATCGTAAGGTGGCCAGATTTCTATATCCGCGGAAAAAAACCCTTGACTGTGTTTCAGCTCACGCATAATCTGATGCAACAGCGTTGCGTTCAATGCAACTCCAAATTTTCATTGGTGGACATATGAGTAACGAACCAAATCAAGCGGCAACCATCCCGGACTCCAGCTCACGGCGGGCTCCGGATTCCGCAGATTCACTGCCTCCGACGGCCATTGGACCTGTTCACGCAGTCAGCAAGGAGACCCGACGCCGGGTGATCGCCGCGAGCTTCATCGGCAACTTCGTGGAGTGGTTTGACTACGCGGTCTACGGCTACCTGGCAGTCACCATCGCCGCAGTCTTCTTTCCCGAATCCAACCCCCAGACCGGGCTCCTGCTCACGTTCGCCCTGTTCGCCATCTCGTTCCTGGTTCGGCCGTTGGGCGGCTTCGTCTGGGGCCACATCGGCGACCGCGTTGGGCGCCGGACAGCACTTTCGCTGTCCATCCTGATCATGTCCGGAGCGACATTCTGCATCGCCCTAATTCCTGGCTACGCCACGATCGGCATCGGGGCTCCCATCCTGCTGCTGATTATCCGGGTTGCGCAGGGCTTCTCCGCCTCGGGGGAATACGCCGGCGCCTCCGCATTCCTGGTGGAGTACGCCCCGGCCAACAAACGCGGCCTCTACGCCGCCGTCGTTCCCGCCAGTACGGCTGCCGGCCTGTTGCTCGGCTCTCTGCTCGCGGGGCTGCTGACCGCTCTGCTTAGCTCCGAGGCCATGCAGAGCTGGGGGTGGCGTCTGCCATTCCTGCTCGCCGCCCCGATGGGCCTGATCGGACGCTACATCCGCACCAAGCTCGAAGACACCCCGGTGTTCCGCGAACTCGCAGCAGAGGACCAGACCATCAAGGCCCCGGTCTTTGGCCTCTTCCGCGACCATTGGCGGCTGCTGCTGAGGGCAGTCGGAGCGGTGCTGCTCAACGCCGTCGGCTTCTACGTAATTCTCAGCTACATGCCGACCTACCTTTCCTCGGAACTCGGCCTCGGCAAAACCGAGTCCTTCCTGGCCACGACCATCGCCCTGGTGACATACATCGGGTTCATCTTCCTGACCGGAATGCTCTCTGACCGCTACGGCCGCAAGAAGGTTCTCATCGCAGCATCCCTCAGCTTCATCGTGCTGACCGTTCCAGCCTTCGCCCTGCTCGGCACCGGAAACTTCCTGGTGATCGTCCTCGTCCAGGTCCTGCTCGGCGCGATGCTCACCCTCAACGACGGCACGCTTCCGAGCTTCCTGGCGGAAATGTTCCCGACCCGTGTCCGCTACAGCGGATTCGCGGTCAGCTTCAACCTCTCCAACGCCCTCTTTGGCGGCACCGCACCCTTTATGGCGACGCTCCTGATCGCCGCGACGGCCAATGAACTGGCCCCGGCCTGGTACCTGGTGGGCGCCGCGATCATCTCCCTGATCGCCGTGGTGCTCTCCCGTGAAACCAGCAAGGAACCGCTGAGCCATAAATAGCCCAGGCTGACGCCCCAATTTTCCGCTTCAAAGAACAGCACCGAAGAAAGGCACCACCACCATGACCAGCACCATCTCCGCAAACGCCTCGTCGATTTCCGAACTGGAACGGCTGAAGGTCCTGCACAACGGACAGAAGGAAAAACTGACCTTTTCAAACGCTGAGTTTGAGCGCCGGCTGTCCGGGCTGCGCCGCATCATGGAGGAGAAGAATCTGGACGCCGTCGTCCTGACGAGCTACCACTCCATCAAGTACTACTCCGACTTCCTGTTCACCTACTTCGGCCGCTCCTATGCCATGGTGGTCACCAAGGACGACACCGTGACCGTCACGGCCAACATCGACGCCGGCATGCCGTGGCGCCGCAGCTATGGCGACAACGTGGTCTACACGGACTGGCGCCGCGACAACTACATCTTCGCCATCCAGGAGGCGCTCCGCACCCGCGGCATTAATCCGCGCCGGATCGGCGTCGAAGATGATTCACTCCCGCTGGACAACCGCAACAAAATCCAGGCAGCCTTCGACTCCGCCACCCTCGTGGACGTCGCCCAGGCCGCCATGCGCCAGCGGATGATCAAATCAGCCGAAGAGATCGAGGTCATCAAGCACGGAGCCCGCATCGGCGACCTGGGCGGAGAAGCCATCCGCAACGCCATCACCGCCGGGATTACCGAATACGAGGTCGCCCTGATCGGCACCGAAGCCATGGTCCACGAAATCGCCCGGACCTTCCCGGACTCGGAAATCCGGGACACCTGGGTCTGGTTCCAGTCCGGCATCAACACCGACGGCGCCCACAACTGGGCCACCACCCGCAAGATCCAGGAACACGACATCCTGTCCCTGAACTGCTTCCCCATGACCTCCGGCTACTACACCGCCCTGGAGCGCACCTTGTTTTATGGTGAACCAGACGCCCGGTCGCTGGAGCTGTGGAACATCAACGTGGAAGTCCACAAGCGCGGCCTGGAACTGATCAAGCCAGGAGCCGTCTGCAAGGACATCGCCGCCGAACTGAACGAGATCTACGTAGGCCACGGACTGCTGGCCAACCGCACGTTCGGCTATGGGCACTCCTTCGGGGTCCTGAGCCACTACTACGGCCGGGAAGCCGGACTCGAACTCCGCGAGGACATCGACACCGTCCTGGAACCGGGCATGGTGGTCTCCATGGAACCAATGATCACGGTCCTTGACGGCCAGCCCGGCGCCGGCGGCTACCGTGAGCACGACATCCTGGTGGTCGGCGAGGACGGGGCCGAGAACATCACCAAGTTCCCGTTCGGGCCGGAATACAACATCGTAGGCGCCTGAGCGTCCCTGATCCGCAATGAGGCGGCGCCACTTTCCAAGTGGCGCCGCTTTTGGCTTCCGTAAGGAATGATGAGAGTCACCATGAGTCCAGAAGAATCTCCTGATACCAACGGAAACGGCGACGCCAAGGGCACCTCGGTCATCGTCAACGCCATCGCCGTGCTGCGAACGTTCACCGCCGACGAACCGCTGCTCGGCGTCACTGAGATCGCCAACCGCGTTGGCCTGCACAAGAGCACGGTTTCCCGGATCCTGTCCACCTTCGAACAGGAACACCTCGTGGAACGGGATCCGGAAACCCGGCGCTTCCGACTTGGCCTGGGACTGATCGCCGTCGCCGGGCCGCTTCTGGCCGAGCTGGAAGAACGGCGCGTGGCCTACCCGGTCCTGCAGGAACTCACCGAACAGACCGGCGAAACCAGTGCGCTGATGCTGTGGAACGGCACGGAGTCGATGTGTGTGGAACAGATCGCCAGCCACCAGCAGATCAAGCACACCACACCGCTGGGCGCCAGGTACCAGGACGCCATGAGCGCCTCCGTGCAGGTCTTCCTGTCCGCCGAACCGGTCGAGCGTGTCCCTGCACTGCTCCGCAGCGGGACAATAACGTATCCGGGACTCGACGACGTCGGCCTCGATGGATACCAGATCAAACTTAAAGATGTGAAGGCCCGCGGCTGGGCCATCAACTACGGGGAATCCTCCATCGACGAAGTCGGCGTGGCCGCGCCTGTCTATGATCATCGTGGAGACATCGTGGCCGCCGTCCTCATTCCTGCCCCCCGGTTTCGGGTTTCCCGCGAGCGGCTGCAAAGTCTTGGCGAGGCTTGCGCGGCCGCCGCCCGGCAGGTCACCATCCGGCTCGGCGGACGGCCGGCCCGGGCCCAAGAGCACGGGCAAAGCTAGGACGTCGGGCCAGTTGGAATGGAGTCAGGCAAGCCGCGCCAGCCGGGTGGCCAAATGCAATGCCGCCAACCGACGCGTTGCCCGCGGGTCACCGCCGCACAGCTCGAAGATCCGCCGCAGCCGCTGGTGCAACGACTGCCGTTCCAGATGTAGCTCCCTGGCGGCTTGGGCTGTGTTGCACCCGGAATCCAGCCACGTTGCCAGAGTGTCGAGCAGCCGCGAATTGCGTTGCGCATCGTAGTCCACGAGCGCACCCAGCTGGTGGCGGACGAAGTTCCGTCGTTGATAGGGGTCCAGGGATTGAACGGCGAGGCGTTCCACTGCGAATGCCTCCGCGTCGAGCACGGATTGGTGCTCGCCACCGATTTCGGAACCTGATTTTTCCGGGGAGACGGCAAGTTCCAGCGTGAGCTTGGCTTCGGACAACGACCAGGGGGCCGCCGAAATGCCAGCCGCCAGGGGGCCCACTGCCGCGAGCGTCTTGGCTACGGCCGGAAGCTCCAGGAGCCCGGCAATGAGCCGTTGCCGGCTCTGCTCCGGCGCGTCGCCGCCCAGGCCGGCCACTGCGAGAAGTTCGGCGTTGTCGACGTAGGTGGCGTGGGAGTGCGCCGCCCGGTCCAGCAGCTGTTCGACAGAGGTACGCAGCTGTTGGGAGGAATCTGACCGGACCACCAGGGCCACCAGCGGGGCGGAGACCGGAATTCCTGCTGCCGATGCCAACTGCTGAAGCCGCCACGGCTGGCTGCCTGAATCAATTGCGCGGATCAAGGCAGCTCCTGCGACCTCCCGCAGTCCGGGGGACCTCCGCTGCAGCATCGCCAAGGCGAGGATGTCCACCGACCGCTTCCCGGCCGTGCGCGCAAGATTTTCGTCCTCGTCTACCGGCACCCGGAGCAACAGCTGCGCGGCTAGGATCCCCCGTACCGGAACGTCGATATGGATCAGCCGTGCATGGTCCTGCGTTGCGTGGAAAGAGTCGGTGGCAACGTCGTCGGACTCAGCGTTCACGGGCGTTGCACTGGCCAGGAGCGCCCCTGTCAGGGACGCCAGGGTCACCTCGGAGTGGGTGATGCCTGCGAGGACGGCCAGGATCCGGTCCAGACTGCCGCCGTGCGCCAGCTCAACGGCCATCGCGTGGCTGGCCTCGTCGGCCCGCCGCAACTGCGAAACCGATTCACTGACCAGCATCGAGTTGATCGCTTGCATGACAGCGACAAACGGCACCACTTTGCGGAGCTCGATCAACGGAAATCCGGCTGCCTCGGCGGCCGCAACCATGGCTGAGGGCAGCGCGGGAAGGGCGACGCCGGTTTCGATGGCCAGCGCCGCCACGCCCCGCTCGGCCAATTGGCGGACGTACATGATTTGCCGATCCTCTGAGGCCTGGGCGAGGGCTTCACCTCCTGTCAGCAGCAGCTCCCCGCCGTCAAGTAGGGGAGCGATGTCCAGGATCTCGCTGGAGTGGATCCAACGGAGCTGGGTCCGCTCCGCCGGGCCAGCCGCTGCCCGGACGATGGGATCAGCGATCGAAAGCATCGGATGGTCCAGGACTTCCCTCAGGCGAATGGGCATGACACTCCGTCGCTAAAATTAGATATTGACTTGACACATTATATATAGGCAGGTGTGGTGTATGCCACATATTCTTGGAGGAACCCCAAAACTCAAACGGAGGCTCCAATGCCTGAAAAATCCCAAGCGATACCCGCCAGTCCAGTGGTCAACGAAGACCACGTGGACCACGAGGCCTGGCTCCAGCCCATTCCCGAATCCCAGCGCACCCGAAAAGTCTCCGGTCAGTTCTGGATCTGGGCCGGCGCCAACCTCGCCCCGATCAACTGGGTCCTGGGTGCGCTCGGCATCCAGCTGGGGCTGGGTTTCGCGGACACCGTGACAGTCCTTGTACTGGGGAACCTGATAGGCATGCTGCTCTTCGGATGCTTTGTGCTCCTCGGCCAAAAGACCGGCGCCACCGGTATGGTGTTGGCCCGGGCCGCCTTCGGCCGGCAGGGGAACTACTTGCCCGCGGCTATCCAGGCCCTCTTGGTCATCGGCTGGTGCGCCGTCAACACCTGGATCATCCTGGATCTGGTCATGGCGCTGTTCGGAACGCTCGGCTGGGTGGATCCGGAGGCCAAGAACTACCTCTGGAAGATCGGCATCGCCACCTTCATCATGGCCGTACAGGTGGCTATCGCCTGGTTCGGTTACAAGGCGATCGCCGCGTTCGAGAAATGGACCGTCCCGCCAACCATCATCATCCTGACGGTGATGTCGGCAGTCGCCTGGTTCGGCATGAAGATCAACTGGACCTACGCCGGACCTGCCGGCCATATCCTGGAAGGCTCGGAACGCATCGCCGCGATGAGCGCGGTCATGACGGCCATCGGCATTGGCTGGGGCATCACTTGGTTCACCTACGCCGCGGACTACTCCCGCTTCGTCAGCTCCACGGTGCCTAAGCGCAAGGTCTACCTCGCCTCCGTGCTGGGCCAGTTTATACCCGTCGTCTGGCTCGGAATCCTAGGGGCCAGTTTGGCCACAAACACAGGGGAAATAGATCCGGGCAAACTAATCGTGCTCAACTTCGGCGCGCTGGCCCTGCCGGTGCTGCTCATGGTGCTGCACGGCCCGATCGCGACCAACATCTTGAACATCTATACCTTCTCGGTCGCCACGCAGGCTCTCGACATCTCCATCAGTAGGCGCAAGCTGAACCTGTTCGTCGGCGTGTTCTCCCTTGCCGCAGTCGTCTTCTTCATCTTCCAGGAGGACTTCGCCTCTGTCCTGGACGCCTGGCTGATCGGTCTCGTGGCCTGGGTGGCTGCCTGGGGCGGCGTCATGCTTGTCCACTATTTCTGGCTTGACAAGCGCTGGCCCGGCGACCCCTCACGGCTGTTCGACGCCGTCGGCACCAAGCGCCTCCCGGCTGTGAACCCGGCCGGCATTGCCGCCCTCATCGTCGGCATCTTCGCCACGTGGCTGTTCATGTACGGGCTGGTGCCGGCCATGCAGGGACCCATCGCCGTCGCCCTCGGTGGATGGGACCTGTCCTGGCTCGCCGGCGGCCTGACCAGCGCCGCAACCTACGCCATAATGGGCCCGCGATTCCACCGGCGCTACCTGCACCTCCGCAGTAACACTAAATCCGCCCCAGAGGCATCCGCCACCGGGACGGCCAACCTTCCCGCTGTGTCCGCTCCCTCCGCCGGTCTCTGACCAAAGCTCACCCCGATGGCGCCGAAAACGTCACAAGATTGCCCTTGGGACCGGCGGCCCACAAGATCATCAGCGCCGAACACCCGGTGAAAGCGTCAGCCGCCACTCGCACACGGCACCAAACGAGGAGCACCACCAGCATGGACAAGTCAGTATTACTGGAAGACCTGGATGCCTTTGCCTATCGCGAAGCTTTGGCATCCGGGGACGCGATCGTCCTCATTCCCGTCGGGTCCCTGGAACAGCACGGCCCCCACCTTCCGCTGGGAACGGACACCATCCTCGCCTCCCACTTCGCGGAGGGTGTAGCCAGGCGGCTGGGTGGACTGGTTGCCCAGCCCATCGCTTACGGGTACAAGTCGCAGCAGAAGTCCGGCGGCGGCAACCACCTCGCCGGTACAACGAGCCTGGATGGCGCAACCCTTATCGGCGTGGCGCGCAACCTGGTCAAGTCCTTCCTCAACCAAGGCGTCCGGCACGTGGTCTTCATCAACGGCCACTTCGAGAATTATCAGTTCCTGTACGAGGGCATCGACCTCGCCTTGGACGAGCTGAGGATCAAGCCCGGGGCAGAGCAAAGCGCGCTGCTTCTGTCGTACTGGGACTTCGTCAGCGATGACACACTCGGGCAGGTCTACCCCGATGGCTTCCCGGGCTGGGACATCGAGCACGGCGGGGTCCTGGAAACCTCGCTCATGCTCCACCTCGAACCGGCTCGGGTAGCCATGGACCGCCTGGTCGACGGTCCCGCTGCGGTCCTCCCGCGCTTCGACAGGCTCCCGGTGGTTCCGGAACGGACACCCGCCACCGGCTGCCTCTCCTCCGCTGCTGGCTCCAGCGCAGCCAAGGGCGGCCTGCTGTACGGACAGGTTGTCCGGGATCTGGCCGTCGATCTGGGAAGTGAACTGCTCCATGAACCCGCGTCTGCGGTTGTTCCGGCCTAGTGGGCAACGATTCCACAGGCCAACACGGTTCAACGAAGGCGCCGCGGGGAGACTTTCCCGCGGCGCCTTCGGGTCAGGGTTCTGCGCACATCGGCTAAGCGAGGGTGTTGACCAAAATGCCGGGATAAAGGCAGGCACGTCGAGGATCTGCTGGCCGCCAAATTCCGCCGGGATGACATGTACACCGACGGGGAGTCAGGGGGGCGTTAAACAGCCGGCCAGGTTTCGACCAGGCAGCGACGATGCTGCATCCACGCCGCTGCAGGGCTGTTCCCGAATTACCCGACACCGGCGTTGGGTATACCCCGGCCACACTGCGTCCAGAGGAAAAACTTTCCATAGGCGAACCGGAGCGGAGATCTAGGTCCTATTCGGTCAATCGGCTGTGTGGTCAGCTTCCTGCGGTGGATCCTTGAAGTCCTTTGTTAACACAAACGACCCGTCCCAGATATAGAGTCGCAGCTAACATCCGCTTAGGTGCTGAAGGCAGATAGCCAATGACTACGATCCAGGCAACGTTTATGGTTACAGGCCTGGTGCTTGTCCCTGGTTCAGCCCTCATGCTCACGCTGGAACTACGAAATGGCCCAAGAGGTGACCTACCCGGTCGCCGGGGGAGACTCGTATTTGCAGGAGTCGCAAGTGCGCTTGGTGTGGCCCTGGTGCTCGTCGCGGCACTCGTTCCTATGTGAGCCTTACGGAACGACTGGCCAAACCGTTTCAGCGGCGCCAACAATTTTTCGTCGTGGGCGATTTAGACTGCACTCATGTCCGAAAATGAACGAACCGTCACTGGCCCGGTCTTCGAAGCTGCCTACGAGGCCGCCCAAAAGAGTCTCCGAGAGGGCGGCATCCCGATCGGCGCTGCCTTGGCCCGCGGCGGCGAAGTGATTGCCACCGGCCACAACGAGCGCGTCCAGCATGGTGATCCAATCGCCCACGGCGAGATGTCGGCGCTGCGGGCTGCCGGACGCCAGAAAAGCTACCGTGACACGACCCTCTACACCACTTTGGCACCGTGTGCGATGTGTACCGGGACCATCATCCAGTTCAAGATTCCGCGCGTAGTGGTGGGCGAGGCCATGACTTTCCCCGGCGAATTCGAACTTCTGCGCTCACGTGGCGTCGACGTGGTGCTATTGAATGATGCCCGATGCGTCGAGATGATGCGCACCTTCCAGGACGAGCACCCTGAACTATGGGCTGAGGACATCGCCGAATAGCCCACGCACAAAGTGGGCAGCAGTGAAATGGTTCAGATACGGCCAGCGCCAGGGCGTGTTCGCTGAGGCCGGGACCGGGCCTGCTTCTGTGCGCAGTGCGGGCGGTATTTTCCCGCCGGGTTTCTGTCCCGGAGCAGTTCGAGGCTGAGCGTCAACGGTGCCCTTCCAGCCCGGAGGCTACGGAGCGCAGGCCCTTCGATCGACTTGTCCGCCCATGGCTGGGTGGCCGGTACCCGTCCGGCTCACCTCGGTAGCTTCATATGGAGATTGTCGATCGTTAAAATCCACACCGTCCTGGTGGGGTCCGACAAGGTTGACACAATCACCCTTTTGTTTTACGGAGCTGGGCCGCTTTAGTTTCGCTCGGATCCCACTGCGCCGTCTGTGCGGACTTTCTTGGCTTTGGCTGCGCCTTTGCCCATGGCGAGGGACGCGCTGGGGTGGGTGCCCTCGTTGCGTTCTGCGGCGGCGCCTCCTCCTACTTGCGTTTGGTTGGCCATGGCGCTTGCCAGGGATGCCGCGAAGGCTTCTTGGCGTTCCGCTGTGCCGTAGTCAGCGGCCGATGTCTTCTTTGCTTTCAGGCCCTGGTCTTTGAGCCGGCTGCTGTCGTTACCGGTGACGGGCTCGATCTCGCGGCCGGGGCCCTCCATGCCGCCAACACACCGCCGTGACCGGGCAGACAGCGGCCGCGATGCTGGTGGCTAAGATCGCGGCTCAGATCCTGCGCCTGCGCGAAGAGATGGAGGAGGTCGAGGCCCAGATAGAGGTCCGGCTGCGAGAGCATGAATACGCCGAAATCCTGCTGAGCGTCCCTGGGTTTGGTGTGCAGCTCGCCGCCGAATTCCTCGCCGCGACAGGCGGAAGCATGGACCAATACGAGAACCCCAACCGACTCGCCGGCGTCGCTGGGGTAGCCCCGGTCCCGCGTGACTCCGGCCGGGTCAGCGGCAACCACCACCGACCCAGACGCTACGACCGACGACTGCTGCGCGCCTGCCACCTCTCCGCCCATACCGCGTCCGTTCACTGTCCGACCTCGCGGGCCTACTACACCCGGAAACGCGCTGAAGGGAAGAACCACAAGCAAGCCATCCTCGCCATGGCCCGACGCCGCATCAACGTCATCTGGGCGCTCCTCAGAGACCGCAAACGCTTCGAGCACCGGACGATACCGGTCACTCAAGGCGCTTGACTTTGTCATTGAGAATCCCCTTGCAGTTGGTGGTGGTCGTTATCGGTCAAGTACGGGGCCTGAATCACGGCCCGTGTGCTGGCGGGTCTTGGCCGGCGTTGGTGTGTTCGGTACCGCTGACCCCGGCAAACGGGACCCCAAAGCGCCGGATTTGCGCTGTTTTTGACGCTTCCCGGAGCGCTTTGGTACCGATTTGTTGGGAACGGAATCTTCCGGTAGAGTATTTACTCGTTGCCCCCCTAGCTCAGTGGTAGAGCGCGTTCTTGGTAAGAACGAGGTCACCGGATCGATTCCGGTGGGGGGCTCTGAATGAGGGCCTGTGTCAAGGCGGTTTTTGGCCGGCTGAGCACAGGTTTTCCTCATTTCCGGCGGCGTAGCTCAGTTGGTTAGAGCGCACGACTCATAATCGTGAGGTCGGGAGATCGAGCCTCCCCGCCGCTACAGAATGACCCTGCAGGCCAAGGCCGCAGGGTCTTTTTGTTCTAAACCCCGTCGCCCCTGCGCTGCCGGCTCCCATCGTGGGTCTAGCCCGCCAGGGATGATCATCGTGGGTCTAGCCAGCCAGGGGTGATTCCACAACATGGCCAGGGCCACGGTCTGTAGGAGAGAATGATCTTATGACGCGAATCGCAATCATTGGCGGCCACGGAAAAGTGGCTCTGGAACTGTCCCGCATCCTGACGGGGCAAGGGCATGAGGTCACTTCTGTGATCCGGAAGGAAGGGCAGAAGGAGGAAGTCGCCGGCACCGGCGCCACGCCGGCCGTGCTGGACGTGGAGAGCGCCCCGACCGATCTGATGGCGGAGGCACTGCGCGGCCATGACGCCGTCGTGTGGTCCGCCGGAGCCGGTGGCGGCGCAGCGGCCCGCACGTACGCCGTCGACAGGGACGCCGCCATCCGGTCGATGGACGCGGCAGCCCAGGCAGGTGTCAGCCGCTACGTTATGGTCTCCTACATGGGGGCGGGTGAAGACCACGGCGTCCCCGAAGACAATAGCTTCTACGCCTACGCCGAATCCAAGGCCGCCGCGGATTCGTACCTGCGCGGCACCAGCTTGGACTGGACCATCCTGGGACCGGGGTCCCTCACGGACGGCGGGGCCGACGGGAAGATCGAGGTCAACCCGTCCGACACTTCCGACGGCAACTCCACTGCGCGGGACAACGTGGCCCTTGTTGCTGCCGCGGTGCTGGCTCTGCCGGCGACCATCCACCGCACGATTGAGTTCCGCGACGGGGCCGTACCGATCGCGTCCGCGCTGGCGACTTTGAGCTGAGCCGGCGGGCCCCGCGCTGTCCCTCAGGCAACGAACTGCCCTTAAACATAAAACTGCTCCCCGTATGTCAGGACTGAATTTTCAGTCCAACTTTCGGGGAGCAGTTCAAAGGGTCGGGCCCTTCTTGAGCTACTGGCTTTTCACCACCTGCAGCGACTAGCCTGGCCGCCTAGAACGCTGACGCAAATGCCCGGCCAAGATATCCCTCGTTGGGCTGCATACCCGTTCCGGAGTATGCCCAGAGCGAACCGTCGGGGCGCCGGGCGACGAGGCCAGCGAAATTGTCCCGGTTCAGGTTACCCGCACCCAGCACCGTGTCGAAGACATTCCACCCGGTTCCGATCTTCCGGGACGTCGGCAATCTGCCAGTACCATCCCCGGCGTAGAGCCACAAGCCTCCGTCGGCAGTCCGGGCAACGACGTCGTTCTTGCCGTCGGCGTTGAAGTCACCGACGCCAAGCAATTGGTCAAATACCTCCCAGCCGAAGTTGCCGATCTTCCGGCCGCTGAGATAACCGTTGTTGGCAGAATTCACCCTGCCGGATCCGGCGTAGAGCCACAGTGAGCCGTCGGCTTTGCGGGCCAGAATGTCGCTTTTCCCGTCGCCGGTGAGGTCGCCGGTGCCGGTCAATGAGGTAAAGGAATCCCAGCCGAACTCACCAATTTTCTGGACGCCGGAGAACGCTGAACTTGTGCCGTCTACCCGCCCGGAACCCGCATACAGCCACAGGGTACCGTTCGGCATGCGGGCGACGAGGTCGTTTTTTCCGTCGCCGTTGAAGTCCCCGACGCTCACGAGTGAATCAAAGACTTCCCAGCCGAACTTGCCGATTTTTGTGGGCGCCCGGTAGTCACCGCTGCCTGACCCCGGATAAAACCAAAGGCTGCCGTCGGGCATGCGCGCCAGCAGGTCTGCAATGCCATCGCCGTTGAGGTCCTTCGTGGCGGCAAGGTAGTTGAAAGCGTCCCAGCCGAAGTCACCTATCCTGCGGGCACCGGAGTAGCCCTGGTCCCGTCCTGCTGTTCCTGCGTAGAAGAAGACGCTGCGGTCTGCCTGGCTTGCCACGATGTCCGCCATGCCGTCCATGTTTGCATCGCCGGGACCTGCGATGCTGTCATATATGCCCCACCCGGTCCCGATCTTCTTGGCGTTGACGAGCTTTGCCTGCCCCGTATTGGAGTACAGCCACAGGGTACCGTCCGGGCGGCGTGCAGCCAGATCGTTTGTTCCGTCGCCGTTGAAATCCTGGATCGCGATGAGCCGATCAAAGATCTGCCAACCAAAGTCGATCTCCCGGGCCGCCCCGGGCCGACCGGTGCCAGTGCCTGGATAGAGAACCAGAACTCCGTCGGGCCGGCGTGCCAGAATATCTGCTTTACCGTCCCCGTCGAAGTCCCGGACGCCCAGTAGCGCGTCAAAGGCGTCCCAGCCGAAGTTGCCGATCTTGACGCTGGCTGAATATCCCTCGCTGCTGCCGGAAACCACTCCGGTCCCCGGGTAGAACCACAGGGATCCGTCGTATTTCCTGGCCACCAGGTCATTCTTGCCGTCAGCGTTGAAGTCTCCGGTGCCAAGCACGGTGTCGTAGATGTCCCAACCCGTACCGATCCTCTGGCCGGCGGGGAATTTTCCTGTGCCGTCGCCTTGGTAGAACCACAGCTCCCCGTTGGTCTTGCGCTGGATGAGGTCCGCCACCCCGTCGCCGTTGAAATCGCCCGGCGTAACAAGGACAGCCTTTGCCGGCGGGAGCGCATCGATCGTGACTCCGGCGGCGGAGTCGGAGACCCAGTCGAAAGTTACCTTAGTCCCAGCATGGGTGGTGAAAGTCTGGCCCGCCTGCCAGGCCTGGTTATAGCTGTAATAGCCGCTGAACGTCGTGGTATTGGGTTGCAGGGCGATGGAGCCTGCACCGTAGCTCTGCACAACCTTGACCCCGCGGTTGCCGCTGACTGCAGTTGCCGAGTCGTTCCCAATCGGAAGACGAAGTTCCAGAAAGTAGGTCTCGCCGCTGACGGGGTCGGTGAACTTGAGGGAGCGCTGGTCGTCCGCACTTCCCCAGGCCCTCAATGTGTAGGAATTTTTGCCCTCCACCTTCCCGAGGTTTCTGACCTCGTTGCCGGAGCCGAATCCGCCATATTCGTAGATGGGGGAGCTCACCACCGGCTGGCTGGTCTGGGACACACCCATCAGGTCAAGGTTGTCCTTGTACTCCTCAATGCTGCATGTGCCGTTGGCGAACGAACCATCGGCGTTGCTGGCAGTGTCCACTGCCCCGTCCGCGCACCGAAGCCGGTTGGCATGCATCAGCCCCAGTACGTGGCCGAATTCGTGGGTCAGCACGCTTCTGGTCAGGGCGGCGGGGACCGGCATGATGACGCGTCCGCTCGTCCCGCTGTAGCTCCAGCCCGCGCCATAGGCTCCGTCGGAGAGGGTGGGGGTGGAAACGAAGACGACGAGCGCCGTGTAGTCACTGGGGGCCCACCCGATTTCACCGACAATCGTGTTCATCATTGATGAATAGCTCTGCGTGGAGGTTGCCCGGCTCGACCTGTTTTCGACCGAGGCGACGCTCATGGACAGCCTGCCGTTCGACATGGCCTGCCAGTAGGTGCTGCTGGTGCCGATGGCGGCGCGGGCGTCCGCCTCCGGGATCGCCGCTTTCCGGTCCGCGAGCTGGACCATAACCAGCCTCACCTTGATGTCCCCGCTCCGGGCGAGGGAGTAGGCCTCGGTCGCTGCCTTTGCCGGTGCTGCCCCCTTCAGGCCCGGTGTCGGAGCGACCCCGACCGGCTTGCTGGATGTGGGGTTGCTGCCGCCGAGTACTTCAGTGAACAACGGTTCCGGAGTTGTCACGGTCTGCGACTCGACCGTCGGAGGGGAAGTCGTTGTCGCGGCCGGACGGGGCGTCTGGGCCGGCGCGGCAGTCGCCGAGGGGGAGCTCGCAGTCGAGGGCGCGGTGCTGGACGCAGGACTCGGGGCGGCAGTCGGCTCGGCCGTGGTGGCCGCTCCCGGGGAAGCAGCCGCGGTTGGCGTCGCCACGGGAGCGGGCTCTGCGAGGGCAGTCGGGAGCGGCACGGCGGTCAGCGTGGCAAGGGTGACGATTAGCGCCACCAGCAGCGCAGTCGTCTTCCGTATTAGATTCAATTGGAGACTTTCATGAGACTGCCGCCGCACTGAACGCTCAGCGAGACGGCCGGGAGACCGGGAGACCGGGAGACGAGGTCAGTCTACGGACGGCGTGGACCAGGAAACGGCAACTTGCACCAAAATTTCGCCTAAAGTAGCGAATCGTTGCCTAATCCTGAGCCAGGACTGGGGAATCCCCTCCTCGGCCCGGGGTCGCTATTGCGCTAGTTCAAGCTCCAGGGCGTTCGCCTCGACGTAGTCCAGGGCGTGCCGGACGGCGCCGACACTAACAATCGAGCCGCCGAGGGGTGAGACGGTAACGCGCGGGGGAGTGGCCGTGAACCGGGGGAGCAGTTCGGTGATCCGCGGCAGCAGCACCCCGGCGGATTCAGCGACCGCGCCCCCGATCACCACCTGTTCGGGGTTGATAAAGCTCGCCACGGAGGCAATGACCCGGGCCATCCGGTCACAAATCCGGTCCAGGATGGCCAGCGCCGCAGCATCCCCGGCGGCGGCATCCTGAAAGACACGACGCGCACTCACCGTGACCCCGGGCGTGACCCCGGACCCGGAGCCGCCCTCGGCGGCGGACCATTGCCGGGCCAGGCTGGCGATGCCGTCGCTGGAGCCGACGCCTTCCACAAGGTCCAGGTAGCCCATTTCTCCGGCCGCTCCGCTGCGGCCATGGAGCAGCCGCCCGGACTCCAGCACCCCTGCTCCCAACCGTTCCCCGGCCAGCAGCACCACCAGGTCATCGACGCCGGCGCCTGAACCCCGCCAGCGTTCACCGAGCGCGGCAAGGTTCGCGTCGTTTTCCAGCAAAACCGTCCAGCCGTGCAGCTCGTGCAGCGCGGAGCGGAGACCGACGTCGAACAGGCTCCAGAACTGCTGGTTCGCCAGCACCCTGCCGTCGCGGTCCACCGGCGCGGCGATTCCAGCCCCTACGGCCAGTACCCGTTCCGGGCTCGTCCCCGCGGCCGCCAGAGCGCGGCGGCAGGCATGGTCGACGATGCCGATCCGTTCCTCAGCAGGGATGTCGGCGGCTCGAAAACTTTGGCTGGAACGTCCGAGCACGGTACCGCGGAGGTCCGCGACGGCCGCGGTGGTGGTGGCTGCGCCGATATCCAGGCCCAGGACAAAACCAGCCCGGGAATTGAGCTCGAAGCGTCGGGCGGGGCGTCCTTTGCGGGGGTTTGCGGGTTGTTCCGCACCGCGGGCGTCCACTTCGCTGATCCAGCCGCGCCGGATCAGGTCTTCGCAGACGGCAATGACGGATGCCCGCGTCAGCCCGGTCCGGGCCATCAGCTCTGTCCCCGTGGCCACCTCCGTCGCGCGGATGACGCCGAGCACGGACCTTGCGTTAACCCGGCGCAGCAGCTGGGGGGTGGCGGCGGCAGTCGGCTGCAAATGTTGACCTCTTCCGGATCCGGACCCATAATTGTTCAGGCAATATATTTAGCTTGTATCTAAATTACCAGAACCCGTCTCGAGCCCCGGAGGATAACCACCTTGTCCAATACCGCCACGCTGGCAACCCTGTCCGGTTCCGAACTCGCCGCCGACCCCAACTGGTGGCGCCAAGCATCCGTGTACCAGATCTACCCGCGCAGCTTTGCGGACTCCAACGGCGACGGCCTGGGTGACATCAAGGGCATCACGGCCAAGGTTCCGTACCTGAAAGAACTCGGGATCGACGCCGTCTGGCTCTCCCCGTTCTACCCCTCGGCACTGGCCGACGGCGGCTACGACGTCGACGACTACCGCGACGTCGACCCCAAGCTCGGCACGCTGGCGGACTTCGACGAAATGTCTGCGGCGCTGCACGCCGCCGGCATTAAGTTGATCGCGGACATCGTCCCGAACCATTCCTCCAACCGGCACGAATGGTTCAAAGAGGCCCTGGCAGCTCCGCGCGGCTCCGACGCCCGGGAGCGCTACATCTTCCGGGATGGCAAGGGCGAAAACGGCGAGATCCCGCCGTCGGACTGGGAATCCGTCTTCGGCGGGCCGGCCTGGGAACGCATCACCGAGCCGGACGGCACCCCCGGCCAGTGGTACATGCACATTTTCGCCAAGGAACAGCCGGACCTTAACTGGGCCAACCGCGAGATCCGCGACGATTTCCTCAAGACCCTGCGTTTTTGGTCCGACCGCGGTGTGGACGGCTTCCGCGTCGACGTGGCCCACGCCCTGACCAAGGACCTCACCGAGCCGTTGCTGTCCAAGGTCGAGTTGAGCGAGGCCAACAGTGGAATTGACGGCTTCGACGACGGATCGCACCCGTTCTGGGACCGCGACGAGGTCCACGAGATCTACGTCGAATGGCGCGAGGTCTTCAACGAATACAACCCTCCCCGCACCGCCGTGGCCGAAGCCTGGGTCCATGCCAGCCGCCGCGGCCGCTACGCCAGCCCCGAGGGCCTGGGCCAGGCGTTCAATTTCGACCTGCTCCAGGCCGACTTCGACGCTGACGAGTTCCATGAAATCATCACCCGCAACCTCGCCGAAGCCACCGAATCCGGTGCCTCCTCCACGTGGGTGTTCTCCAACCACGACGTCGTCCGGCACGCCACCCGCTACGGCCTGCCCCAGGGCGGCGGTAAGCACGCAAAGGGCCAGGACGGCAAGGGCTGGCTGCTGGCCGGCGCCCCGGCCGGGGAACTCGACGTCGAGCTGGGACTGCGCCGCGCCCGCGCCGCCACACAGCTGATGCTGGCGCTGCCGGGTTCCGCGTACCTGTACCAGGGCGAGGAGCTCGGACTGCAGGAAGTGGGGGACATCCCCGATTCGGAACGCCAGGACCCCACCTTCTTCCGGAACAAGGGCGTGGAGGTCGGCCGCGACGGCTGCCGCGTGCCACTGCCCTGGACCGCCGAGGGTACCTCCTTCGGCTTCGGCGACGGCGGCGCGCACCTGCCGCAGCCGGCGTGGTTCAGCCGTTACGCCGTCGCAGCCGAGGACGGTGCGGAAGGTTCCACCCTTGAGTTCTACCGCCGGGCCTTGAAGCTGCGCCGTGAACTGCAGACTTCGGAGGAACTGGAATGGCTCGAAACCGGCAACGCCCGTGTCCTCCACTTCCGCCGCCCCGGCGGCTGGCAGGTCGTCACCAACTTCGGCCACGAGCCCGTTGAACTTCCGGCCGGGACGGTCCTGCTCAGCAGCGGGCCGCTCGAGGGGAATCTCCTGCCGGGCAGCACTACCGCCTGGTTGCGGTGAGCTCCCGGGACGGAAGCGGGGCAGCAAATCGTAGCGGCCAAGAGCTGATCTACGGCTGCATGGGCCTGGGCGGCAGCTGGTCTCCGGAACCGTACGCGTCCGCCGACGTGGACGAGGCGGCGCTGGCCGTGGACGCTGCCCTTGAGGTTGGCATCACCTTGTTCGATCATGCCGACATCTACCGTGGCGGCAAGTCCGAAGCCGTGTTCGGCGAGGTGCTGGCGCAGACCCCGGAGCTGCGGAACCGGATCCGGCTGCAGACCAAGTGCGGCATCCGGCTCAACGAGCAGGGTCTTGAGGCGTACTACGACCTGAGCCGGGGCGGGATCCTGACGAGAGTCAATGAAAGCCTCTCCCGGCTCCGGACAGACTACGTGGACGTGCTGATGCTGCACCGCCCCGATCCGCTGATGGACCCCGCCGAGGTGGCCTCCGCCGTCGGCCAGTTGATGGCCGAAGGCAAGGTCCGGGCCGTGGCGGTATCCAATATGTCCGGGGCGCAGATCGAGGTCCTGCAGGACCGGCTCGAAACCCCGGTCATCGCCAACCAGTTGGAGATGAGCCTGCGCCAACGCGCCTGGCTGGAGAGTACGGTGCTGGTCAACCATGCCGAAGGAGCGGACTACAGCTTCCCGCACGGCACGGTGGAACACTGCGGCCGGCACGGCATCGCCCTGCAGGCCTACGGTTCCCTGGCCCGGGGGCTCTACACCGGAGCGCCGGCCACAACGCCGTCGCCGGCGGAGGAAGCAACCAGCCATCTGGTGGCCGGGCTGGCCACCCGGAAGGGCGTCGCCGGGGAATCGATCGTGCTGGGCTGGCTGATGAAGCACCCGGCCGGGATTGCCCCGGTGATCGGGACTGCGAAGCCGGAACGCATCCGGGCCTGTGCTGATGCCGCAGCAGTGGCCGCTGGCATGACCCGGGCCGAGTGGTACCGGCTTTGGGTGACGGCCCGCGGCAGTAACATCCCGTAACTGGCGACATTAACATCCCGTAGCTTGTGACTTTGCTCGTATTGGTCCGTCTCGAAGGCGGAATACTTGGCTGGGGACGGCCTCGAACGGATAGCGTAGACCCATGACTTCCACCACCACCGCCGGGACTGTCCGGCCTCAACGCAACATTCCAGCTGAGATCGCCCGCTCCTGGCTGCTGGTCAACGCTATGAAACCCGAACTCTTCGACCCGTCGGCCGTTTCCCGCGCGGACGCCATCATCCTGGACATCGAGGATGCGGTGGACCCGTCCCAGAAGGATGCCGCCCGCGGCCACGTCGTGGACTGGCTGACTGCCGGCGGCAGTGCCTGGGTCCGGGTGAACGACGCTACCAGCCCGTTCTGGGCCGACGATCTGGCCGGTCTCCGGGGTACCCCGGGCCTACTCGGTGTGATGCTGGCCAAGACCGAGTCCGCGGACCAGGTCACCGAAAGCTTCCACCGGATGGACGGCAAAACGCCGGTCATCGCGCTCGTCGAGTCTGCCGTGGGCATCGAGGAAGCCAACAACATCGCCAAGGCCCAGGGCGCGTTCCGCCTCGCGTTTGGCTCCGGCGACTTCCGCCGCGACACGGGTATGGCGGCCACCCCTGAGGCGATGGCCTACCCGCGGGCCAAGCTGGTCGTGGCAAGCCGGGTCGGGAACCTGCCTGGCCCCATCGACGGCCCCACTGTCGGCACCAACCACCCGATCCTGCGCGAACAGACCGGGATCACGGTGATGATGGGCATGACTGGCAAGCTCTGTCTCGCCGTCGATCAGACCAACGTCATCAACGAGGTCATCAGCCCAACGCCGTCGGATGTCGCCTGGGCCACCGACTTCATGGCCGACTTCGAGGCCAGCGGCCGCGTCATCCGCGACGGCTCGGACCTCCCGCGCCTGGGCCGCGCCGAGAAGATCATGAAGCTCGCGGTAGCCTTTGGGGTGCAGCCGGCCGTCTAGGCAATCGCACCAAGCAGACCCCGCGACCAATCCCCGTTCTGTGGTCCGCGGGGTCTTTTGGGAAACCGAACCGGGGGCGGCCCGCACACCAACCGCGGGAGCCCGGTTCCGCGCCCGGCCCGGTAGACTGGCGCGGTGCTGAAAGAATTCTGGGAGTCCGCGCCAACC
Organism: Arthrobacter sp. AL05; assembly: GCF_029960715.1. NCBI lineage: Bacteria > Bacillati > Actinomycetota > Actinomycetes > Micrococcales > Micrococcaceae > Arthrobacter > Arthrobacter sp. AL05. The sequence goes on along the minus strand of NZ_JASBRC010000004.1, from coordinate 352,753 downwards.
ACGTACAAGGTGCTGGTTTTCAGTGCCATGGCTCTGCTTGGCGTGGGCATAGTCCTGAACCTGATCGGCAACAGCACCGGCAACGAGCCGCTGGCGGTCTCCTCCCTTGCCGTGATCGGATTGGGCCTGATCCTGCATCTTGCCGGCATTGTGGTCCGCGGCCAGGCGATCCGGAAAAACCTCAAACGATAGCGGCGGTATTCCGTCGGACGTGGCTGCGGGCGTGCGCCACGGCCTCGGGCAGCGACGTGAACAGGTGTTTGTGGTGGCGCAGCGAGCGAATGACCCCGACGTTTGTTACGAGCTCCAGGTGTTGGGGCTGGACGCCCTTCAAGAGGACAGTCACGCCGCGAAGTTCGAGTGCGGAGATGACCTCCACCAGCGTGTGAGCCCCTGTAGCGTCGAGCATCCGTACCTGCGACAGCCGGATGATGGCCACCTGGATGTCCTTGACCTGGCTGATTTCCTGCAGGACCCGTTCCGCAGCGCCGAAGAACATGGCCCCTTCCAGCCTGAAGATGGCGATGTGCTCGTCCCCGTCCTCTGGGGGTGCCGGAATCTGCTCGCGCTTCACCCCGCTGAGCGAGGCGAATTTCCGCAGTGTGAAGAGGGCGGCGGCGACCAGGCCGATCTCGATGGCCACAATGAGGTCGAAGGCCACTGTAATAACGGCTGTCAGGACGAACACAAAAGCGTCGGCGCGGGTGGAGCGCAGGATGGCGGTGACCGTGTGCCGTGACACCATCCGGCTGGCCGTCACCATCAGGATCCCGGCCAGGACCGCCAGCGGGATCTTCCCGACCAAAGCTGCCGCCGCATAGATGATGGCCAGGAGCACCAAGGCGTGCACGATCGCGGAGAGCCTCGTTTTGGCTCCCGAGCGGACGTTGACAGCGGTCCGGGCGATGGCGCCCGTGGCAGGCATGCCGCCGAAGAACGCGGCCGCAATAGAGGCGAGTCCCTGGCCCATCAGCTCGCGGTCCGGGCTGTATACCCCGGATGGCCGGCCGTCGGGGCCCACCATGCCGGCGGCTACCCGGGCGGAGAGCAGGGACTCGATGGCGGCCAGCATCGCGATGGATACTGCGGGCATCAGCAACGAGCCCAGCGCGGCCGGGTTCAGCGCCGGGAGCGAGGGTGCGGGCAAGGAATGCGGCAGGGCGCCGATCCGCGGAATCTGCAGTTGCAGTACTTCAGCGGCGACGGTGGCCAGGAGTACAGCGATCAGGCTTGCGGGCAGCGCCTTGTTCAGTTTCGGCAGAAGCAGCATCACGGCGGCGACGCCGGCGACGACGGCCAGCGTCTGCAGGACGGTGGGCGCCGTGGCCAGGGAGGCGCTCTCGAAAGCAGCCAGCACGGTATTGTGCCCTGGTATTGCCTGCGTGCCCGTGGCGAGCGGCACCTGCTGAAGGAAAATAATGGCAGCGATGCCGAGCGTGAACCCCTCGACCACCGGCCACGGGATGAAAGCCACGGCCCGGCCCAGTCCGCTTAAGCCCAGGATCACCACCAGCAGTCCGGCCAGCAGGGAGACCAAGGCAATACTGCCGGCGCCGTTGGCGGCAACAACCGGGGCCAGCACCACAACCATCGCGCCGGTGGGGCCGGAGACCTGGACGTGGGAGCCGCCCATGACCGCGGCCACCAGCCCGGCCACAACGGCGGTGATGAGTCCGGCCTCGGCGCCGACGCCCGAGCTCACTCCGAAGGCCAAGGCCAGCGGCAAGGCGACGATGCCCACGGTGATTCCCGCCAACAGATCCGTCTTCCAGGACGAACGCAGCCCCGCATAGTCCCGGCGGGACGGCAGGAACCGGCTGAGCTGGTTCAGTGCGGCGCTCATGAAGTGGGACTCTTCAGATGCTCGCTGGGAAGTGTCTGCGCGAGTTTAAGCTGTTCGTTGGAACCGGCCAGGCTGTCGAGCAGGAATGCCCGGGCAATGGCCAGGAGCTCGGCGATCTTTGGATGGGCCAGCCGGTAGGTCACGGCGTTGGCGGTTCGGGTGGAAGTCACCACCCCATGCCTGCGCAGCGTAGCGAGGTGCTGGGACAGGTGGGATGCCTCAAGCCCCGTCTCGGCCAGCAGGTAGCTGACGGGAGCCGAGTTATCCGGTGCAGCCGAGAGCAGTTCGAGCACGCGGATCCGCGCCGGGTGGGCGAGGGCCTTGAACAGGTTCGCCTTGATCTCGTAGAGAGGGGTTTGCGCCGGTGAAATCATTGCTGCCTGTGCTTTCTTGTCGGCGCGGATCCGGCGGGCGGACTTAGCCGAGGACATCAGTTGATGACTTGATGTTTTCATCATACCGCAATTGTTGTCTCTGTACAGCTCCATGTCTTCGACGCGGTCCACCCGTGGCCTGACGCTAGGCTGGAACCCATGACTATCAATCCGGATCTGCAGGGACGCAACTACCCTGCCCAAGAGGTGTACGACGTCGGCCGCGAGAAAATCCGCGAGTTCGCCCGCGCGGTCAAGGCCACCCACCCCGCCCACTTCGATGTGGATGCGGCCAAAGCCCTGGGCCACAGCGACCTGGTGGCGCCGCCTACCTTCGCGATCATTGTCGCCCAGCGGGCCGACGCCCAGCTGGTCGAAGACCCGGACTCCGGCATCGACTTCTCCCGGGTGGTCCACGCGGACCAGCGGTTCGTCCACCACCGGCCAATCTTTGCCGGGGACAGGCTCGTGGCAGAACTGCACGTCGACGGCGTTCGTGCCATGGGCGGGGGAGCCATGATCACTACGCGGTCGGAAATTTTCGCCCTTGCCCCGGAGACCGGCGCCGCAACGGAGCGCGAAGCCGTGGCCACCGCCACCTCCTCCATCCTGGTCCGCGGAGAGGGACAGTAGACATGACACCCATACTCACAGAGCTCGCGGTCGGCCAGAACATCGGCAGCCGCCACATCGAGATCTCCCGCACGGACCTGGTTAAGTACGCGGGCGCGTCCGGTGACTTCAACCCCATTCACTGGAACGAGGCCTTCGCTACGGGCGTGGGATTGCCTGGTGTCATTGCGCACGGGATGTTCACCATGGGGTCTGTCGTCCAGCTCGTCACCGACTGGGCCGGCGACCCCGCCGCAGTCGTGGATTTCCAGACCCGGTTCACCAAGCCGGTCCCGGTGTCAGACACCACAGGCACGGCAGCGGCCGGCGCCGTGCTCGAAATCAGCGGCGCCATCGGGGCGATCGACGCCGACGCAGGCACCGTCCGGGTGGACCTCACCGTTATTTCGGCCGGCCAGAAAGTACTGATGAAGGCCCAAGCCGTCGTCAGGCTGGCGTAGGCGCATGGCGACGCCGTGAACGTGCGCACGGGCCAGGCGGCGGAGGTCACGCACTGGCGCAACGCAGTTGTTGTTGCGTACGCGGTCAGCGGCATCGCGTTCGCCACCTGGGTGTCGCGGCTGCCGGCCATCCGCGACGGACTGGACCTCACCCCGGGAAATGTGGGGCTGCTGCTGCTGTGCCTGACCGTGGGCTCCTTTATCTCCGTCTCCGCGTCCGGGCTGATTGTGCTGCGGTTCGGGTCGAAGCAGACCATCCGGATTGGCAGCATCATGGTGGGCTCCGGTCTGCTGCTCGCGGGCCTGGGAACCTCCGTCCTGGTCAATCCGCTCGTTGTCGCCGCGGGGCTGGCCATCATCGGCCTCGGCACAGCGAGCTGGAACACGGCCTCCAACGTCGAGGGTGCTGCTGTCGAACGCGCCGTCCGCAGGCACATTATGCCCCGGCTGCATGGTGCCTTCAGCCTGGGTACCGTCGCCGGCGCCGGCACCGGTGCCTGGGCGGCGGGGGCCGGTGTGCCCGTGTTCTGGCACTTCGCCGGTGTGGGGCTGCTGGTGGCCGGCTCCGTGGCCACCGCCGCTTTATGGTTCCGCGCGGACAGTACCCCGATCGAACCCGGCCTGGGCTTCACGCCGGCCACACCGGATACCTTCGACGACCCCTCCACCGGGCCGATACCCCTCATCAGGCTTGAGGCGGACCGGCCCGAGGCTCCGCTGGACAACAAACGCCAGATCGCCCAGGCCTGGCGGGACCGGCGGACCCTTCTGCTGGGTGTGCTTGTGCTGGGGCTCGCTCTCGCGGAGGGCGCGGCCGGGGACTGGGTGGCCCTGGCGCTCGCCGATGGCCACGGCCAGTCCGACGCGGCGGGTGCCGCCGGCTACGGGCTTTTCGTTACGTTTATGACGGTGGGACGCTTTGCCGGCACAGTGGTCCTGGACCGCTTTGGCCGTGTCCCGGTGATGCGCTGGTGCGCGGCCCTGGCGGTGCTGGGCCTGGGTTTGTTCGTCTTCGCGCCGGCGCCTTGGGTGGCCTACGTGGCCTTGGCGGTCTGGGGACTGGGCGCCTCGCTGGGCTTCCCGGTGGGCATGTCCGCCGCCGCCGACGATCCCCTCAAGGCAGCCGCCCGGGTTTCCGTGGTCTCCACGATCGGTTACGGCGCATTCCTCTGCGGGCCCCCGTTGCTGGGTTTGCTCGCGGAACACGTTGGCATCCTGCACTCCCTGCTGGCCGTGATGGTGATGCTGGCGGTCAGCTTCCTGCTCTCCCCGGTGGCCCGGAAGATCGACCAGCGACCTGCTTAGGGGACTCCGGCCATACCCGGCTAGGCTGGTCAGGTGACCCAGACATTGCTCTCTGCCCTTACCACGGCCGCCGTCGGTGGCCCCGCCGGCACCCTGATCGAGGCCCGCACCGAGGCCGAAATCATCGAGGCCGTCCGCTCAGTGGATGCTGCCGGTGAGCCATTGCTGATCCTCGGGGGCGGCTCCAACCTGCTCGTGTCCGACGACGGCTTCCCCGGCACCGTAGTGAAGATCGCCTCGGAAGGGTTTACGGTCAACGCGGAGGACTCCTGCGGCGGCGTCGCCGTCGTCGTCCAGGCCGGCCACAACTGGGATGCCCTCGTGGAACACGCCGTGCTGCACGCCTGGTCCGGGATCGAAGCGCTCGCCGGGATACCGGGCGCCACGGGCGCCACCCCGGTCCAGAACGTCGGTGCCTACGGCGCGGACGTTTCCCAGACCATCGCCGCCGTCCGGACCTGGGACCGGCAACGTCAGGCCGTGCAGACCTTCACCAACTCGGAGTTGAAGTTCGGCTACCGCGATTCGATCCTCAAACAAACCACTGTCAACGGCTCCCCGCGCTATGTGGTGCTCACGGTCGAGTTCCAACTGCCGCTGGGCCGGATGAGCGCCCCTATCCGCTACGCCGAGCTCGCCCGCGCACTGGGCGTTGAGGTGGGCCAGCGGGCCTATTCCAACGATGTCCGCCGTGAGGTGCGCCGGCTCAGGGCGGCCAAGGGCATGGTGTGGGACCCCGCGGACCGGGACACGTACTCCACCGGATCCTTCTTCACAAACCCGATCGTGCCGGCAGCCGTAGCCGCCGCGCTGCCGGGGGATGCGCCGCGCTACCCCGGTGCCGACGGGCTGACCAAGCTCTCGGCAGCCTGGCTGATCGACCGGTCCGGTTACGGCAAGGGCTTCGGGCTGGAGCCGGACAGCGTTTCCGGCGGCCGGGCTTCGCTGTCCACCAAACACACCCTGGCGATCACCAACAGGGGAACGGCAAGCACCGCGGACCTGCTCGCGATCGCCCGCGAAGTGCGCCGCGGCGTCGTCGAACGCTTTGGGATTGAACTGCATCCGGAACCGCTGCTGATCGGCGTGGAGCTCTAAAATCCTCGACCCAAGGGGTCCGCGCGGATCGGGTCCGGCGCCGCCGATCAGTTCCGGCTGCGCCGCCCGACGACCCGGCTGAACAACATAAACGTGAAGCCTGAGGCGGCGGCACCCTGGAAGAAGACCTGGCAAAACGCCACGGACTGGTCGCTGGGACCGCTGCGGAGCAGGAAACCGGCGCAAGCGAAGACGACCGCCCCTGCCAGCAGGGCCAGCGAACCGAGCAGGAAGCTCTGCACGGTATCGGGGAATTCACCGGGGCCGCTGCCGTCCCGGGAATCACTGCCGCCATGCGCCGGATAACGCGGCTGGAGAGAAGCTGCCGTCACGAAGCTGGCCACCGCCACCGCCATGGCGACCACCGATACCAGCTGCATGGTGCTCATCAGCGGCGAGAGCCGGGTCCCGCTGGCAATGGCAACGGTGAGTCCGGCGGTCATGCCGGCAGCGCTGGAAGCCCAGCCCAGCAGGGCCAGCCGCCGGCTCAGGGGCCGCAGCAGCGGCCACATCTCACTCAAGGTCATCCATCAAGGGTAGGGAATCCGGCTGGAAGGCGGCTGGGAACGTCCCGGCAGTCGTCCTAGCATGGGGTGTATGGGAGCACCGCGGCGTTACCGGCTGACCAGGGGGATCATGGGCCGGCTGCGACTGGCCTCGCAGGGGCTGGCCGGGGCCGGATTCAGCAGCGTTCCGGCGGCCGTGCGCTCGATGCCGGCGATGCAGGCGCAGGACATGCGCTCCGTCCTCTGGGCGATTGGCCAGCGGGTGCCGGGCTCCCTCGTGGGCGATGTCCGCAACGCCCTGGACCGGGGGGAGATCGTCCGCTCCTGGCCGATGCGCGGCACCTTGCACGTGCTGGCCCCCGAAGACCTGAAGTGGGTGTTGGCCATTACCTCCGATCGGCTGATCCGCGGCCTGGCCGGGCGGCACAGGGAGCTCCGCATCTCGGCTGCGGATGTCGACGCCGCAGCCGGAACCGCTCTCCAGCTGGTCTCCGGCGGTGCAGCCGCGAGCCGGAGCGAACTCTTTAACGCCTTTGAACTCGCTGGCCAGTCCACGGCCGGCCAGCGCGGCATTCACCTGCTCGGTGCCCTCTGCCAGCGGGCCGTGCTGGTGCAGGGACCACTGGCCGGCAACCAGCAGCTGGTGGTGGCTTTTGACGACTGGATCACAGGGTCGCGGAGCCTGGACCGGGCCGAGGGCATCGCCGAGTGGCTGCTGCGGTACCTGCGCAGCCACGGGCCCGCCACCGGGCGTGACTTCTCCTGGTGGGCGGGCATCCCGCTCGCCGAGGTCCGGGCAGCACTGGCCGACGTCAAGGGCCAGCTGGTGGAGCTGGACTTCGAGGGGACCAGCTACTGGCTCTCCCCGGAGACTGCGGCACTGCTCGACGACGGTGTCCCCGGTGCGCGCACGGTGCTCGCGCTGCCGGGCTTTGATGAGTTCCTGCTCGGTTACACCGACCGGTCGCTGGTGTTGCCGCCGGAGCATGCGAACAAGATTGTGCCGGGCGGCAACGGCGTGTTCAAGAAGACCATTGTGGCCGGCGGACGGATCGTCGGCACCTGGGGTGTGACCGGCAGTGGCAGGGCCCCGGCCGCCGTGCCCGAGCCGTTCGACGATGCCAATGGGCTGCGGCCTGCGGCGCAAAAGTCCTTTGAGCTGCAGGCCGCGAAATACCGCAGATTCCTCGGCGTCTGAACCGGGGGTGCGCCTAGAGGTTGCCGGTGGCTATGTTGAGCATACGCCGCAGCGGTTCGGCAGCGCCCCACAGCAGCTGGTCACCGACGGTGAACGCGCTGACGTACTGCGGGCCCATCTCCATCTTCCGGATCCGGCCCACCGGAATGTTCAGCGTTCCGGATGCCGCCACCGGGGTGAGGTCTGCCATCGAGGCGTCCTTGGTGTTGGGCACCACTGTGGCCCACTCGTTGTCAGCAGCGAGGAGATTCTCGATCTCCGCGACGGTGAGGTCCTCGCGGAGCTTCAGCGTCAAGGCCTGGGAGTGCGAGCGCATGGCGCCGATCCGGATGCACAGACCGTCCATGATGATGTGATCATCGCCGGCGGTGCCCAGGATCTTGTTGGTCTCCACCCCGGCCTTCCACTCTTCCTTGGACTGGCCGTTGCCGAGGTCCGCGTCGATCCACGGGATCAGGGAGCCGGCCAGCGGTACCCCGAACTGGCTCGCGTCAATGTTGCTGCGCTGGTGCGCCAGGACCTTGCGGTCGATCTCCAGGATGGCCGACGCCGGGTCGTCCAGTTCCGTGCTGACCTCGGCGTTGAGTGTGCCGAACTGGCTCAGGAGCTCACGCATGTGCCGGGCGCCGCCGCCGGACGCCGCCTGGTAGGTCATCGAGGTGCCCCACTCGACGAGCCCGTTTTTGAACAGCCCGCCGAGGCCCATCAGCATGCAGGAGACCGTGCAGTTGCCGCCGATGTAGTCCTTAACGCCGCCGGAGAGGCCGGCGTCGATCACGTCTCGGTTGATCGGGTCCAGCACGATGATCGAGTCGTCGTTCATCCGCAGGGTGGAGGCGGCATCGATCCACAGGCCGTCCCAGCCGCGGTCACGCAGCGCACCGTGGACCTGTTTGGTGTAGTCGCCGCCCTGGGCTGTCACGATGATGGGCAGCTTCGCCAGAGTCTCGACGTCGAACGCATCCTCGAGGGTGCCGGCATCGCCCCCGGCGGGACCGGCCAAGGATGGGGCCGCCCCTCCCGCGTTCGAGGTGGAGAAGAAGACCGGGTTGATGGTGGCGAAGTCGCCCTCGTCCTGCATACGCTGCATCAGGACGGAGCCGACCATGCCACGCCAACCGACCAGTCCAACGGACGGGGTAGCTGCTGTAGTCATTAGCCCAGTTTAGGCTTTGCCGGCGCCGGGGCGCAGTCGGTTACGTCATCGCGTCCCGGTCCGGGATCACCCAAGGGGCCGGGGGAGGTTGCGGACCGTGCGCAATTTCTCCGCCCGGCGCTCCTTGGCGTAGCTCGTCCAGGCGACCAGCGGCACCAGCACTCCCACCGGGATGGTCCACCAGATGTCACCGAGAATCTCCCAAGTGCCGTCAATCGCAATCCGTGCCAGGCCGTAGGCGACACCGCCGGCGAAGAGCGAGGCCAGGACGGCGAGGAAGAGCAGGCCGCCGGAGGAGCTGACGGGTTTGACCAGCCCATGGCCGTCATCCTTGCGGACTCCGTACTCGTCCGGGGTGTAAGCGATCAGTTCGCCGTTCGCGCCCCGGCGGTGGATCCGGCCGTCTTCCCCGGTCCGGGCTCCCGTGTAGCCAGGTTCCGGTGGTACGTCCGAACTACGCCTGGCCACGGGACACCTCAATGGCCCGGAGCAGTCCGCCGTCGTCCAGGCCTTCGGTTTCCGCGACCTTGTCCTGGGCGAAGTCGGGGACTCCGGTCGTCCACGAACCTTCCTCGCGCCGGACCAGCAGGTGCTGCTCGGTATCGAGAGTCTTGAACACGAGATAGGCAGAGCCTCCGGCATTCTGCTCGATGTGCTGGCGCACCAGGCGGAGGGTCGCTTCGGCAGAGCTGATGCTGGTGTCCTGGGCGAAGACGAACCAGGTGCCCAGCAGCCGCGGCTGCAGCATGAGGGCCACTCCGGGGGCCTCGATCAGCACCACGTTGTCCATCGCGTCCCCGGTCAGCAGGGAAACTTCGGTCCAGCGGGTTGCCTGCCCCAGGGCCGTGGCCACCGCGGACGCGACGCCGTTGACTCCGAGGTCACCGTCATCATCAATGGTGGCCATGTCCCGCGCCATCAGGGACGATGCGCCTGCCGTGGACAGGGTGAGATCATCCACCATGTCCTGGGCGCGGAAAACGCTTACCGAACGGTCCCTCGCCGGCCCCTCGAAGACGTTGAGCAAATAGGCAAACTCGCCCACGCCGAAGCCGATGACGTCGATGCCGAGCCGTGGCTCCTGCTGTGTCTGATCCTGAACGCTCATGTGAGTCTCCTAATCCCCGAAGCCGAAGAACTTGGCCACGGACTTTCCGGCGTCTTTGACGTTATCCGCGGCATCGCTGACGAACTTGCCTGGATCCTGGACCGCGTTGACGATTCCTTCGCCGACGTTCTTGCCGACGCTGCTGATCGTGTCCCAGTTTTCGTAGATGGCTATTCCCACGCTGGCAACTTGGCAGACGGTCCCGGCGGGCGGCGGCAAAAAGCAGCCGACCCCGAGGAGTCCCTTGCCGGCGCTGGCCATCCCGCCCTTGACGTCGCCATCGGCGAAACTCCGCACCGAGTCGACGGCGCTGAAGCCGACGCCGGCCCAGCCGAGGCCCCTCGCGAGGCCGGACTTCCCCAGCCACTCCAGCTTGGTGCCGGCACCAAGCCACGGCTTCTCCGCGAAGACCTTTTCGAATTTGCCCAGCGGCCCGACATACTTGTCCAGGTTCCGCAGCGAGACGATGTCTGAGGCTTTGTCGACGGCGGCGAGGCCCCGATTTGTTGCTGCGGAACTTTTCAGCAGCTTATCGAGGGCCGGGTTGCTGATCAGGCGGTGCGGGGCGAAGCCGGGACCGCCGATCCGGTGCTTGCCCTGCACAAAGGACTTGACGAAATCCGCGCGCTGGTTTTTCAGCACCCAGCCGAACTGGCCGGCATGCTTGGCGAGGGTCAGCGGTGCCTTGAGGTATTTCTGGATCTGCATCCCGGCCCTGATGCCGCCAATGCCGCCGGCGACTGCACCGCCGAGCAGCGGCCCGATGCCACCGCCGTTGCTGCTGCCGTGGCTGCCGCCGAGCGGGCCGGGCCCGCCGCCGGCCCCGGCGGCGGTAACACTGGCTTTCTCCTGCTGGTCGGCGTGGGTCAACAGCCGCTTGGACTCTTCCTTGAGGGCCTGGGCGGTCCTTTGGATCAGGGCGCGGTGGCTGCCGTTCCACTCGGAGGTGAAGCGGGCGCCGTCTGCTCCCTTCCAGGACGTGTTGCCGTTGATGGCCGACGTCAGCGTGCTCGACTGCCGGAGCAGCGTTTCGGACGTCTTGCCGAACTGTTGTGCGAGCGTGCGCAACTGGGCGACGTCGGCGCCCCACAAGTTTCCTGCCATAGCGGCTCCCCCTCTTCGTGCATCAGCCTAACCGGCTGCGACCGGGACCTGGTGTATTCCGGCGTGTGTATTCAACCGGCACCAATCTAACCGCAACACTCGTGCGCGGCGATGGGGTGTTCTCCCCATCAGGTCCCGGCCGGCGTCGGGGGCCCGGCCGCTAGTCGCCCTGTCGCTCCGTGAGCAGGTTCTGCTTGCGTCTGCGCAGGACAAAAAATGCCCCGAAGGCAAAGGCCTGGGTGACCACCACGAGCACGATCGCACCGGCAATCTTGTCCCCGCCCAGGATCATGGTCAGCCCCACGACAGCGGACAGCAGCGCGAGCAGCGGGAGCAGCATGTAGCCGAGGACAAAAAGGAGTTCGGGTTTCGTCAGCATCGCTTAGGCCTCCGTCCGGCGCCACACGTTGATGCGGTAGCGGGCGCCGTTTCCGGCGGTCTCCCAGCCGTCGGCCGGCAGGCTTCCGTCCAAGGTCCAGTCGTACCCAAGCTCGGGGGCGAAGGTGTCGCCCTCCGTGCTGGCGTCGATTGTGGTGATAACGGCGACATCGGCGAGGTCCATGGACTGGGCGTAGATGTTGCCGCCGCCGACAATCCAGACCATGTTGTTGCCCGGTGCGAACTGGGACTCAAGGAGTGCATCGTCCAGTGAGGCGACGGCGGTGGCGCCCGCCGCGGACGGAGTTTCGCCCCAGCCGCGCTGGCGGGTGATAACAATATTGGTCCGCCCGGGCAGCGGGCGGTACTTGTCCGGAAAGGATTCCCATGTCTTCCGGCCCATGATGACGGGGTGGCCTGTCGTGAGCCGGGTGAAGTGTGCCATGTCCTCGGGCAGGCGCCACGGCATTCCGCCGTCCTGGCCGATGACACCGGTACTGGTTTGGGCCCACACCACGCCGAGCCCGGTGAGGGCTGCCAGCCTGGTGGAAAAATCCGCGGGCTGCGCGGTCTGTATATTGTCGTCGCTCATACGGCTATCGGGGCCTTAATCGTCGGGTGGTGCCGGTATCCGACCACTTCGAAATCATCGAGGGTGTAGTCGAAGATGGACTCCGGCTTACGGGCGAACGCCAGCTGCGGGTAGTCATAGGGCGTGCGGGTGAGCTGCTTGAGAACCTGGTCCATGTGGTTGTCGTAAACGTGGACGTCGCCGCCGGTCCAGACAAATTCGCCCGGTTCCAGGCCAGTCTGCTGGGCGATCATGCAGGTGAGCAGGGCATACGAGGCGATGTTAAACGGCACACCCAAAAAGGTGTCCGCGGAACGCTGGTAGAGCTGGCAGGAGAGTTTGCCGTCGGCCACATAGAACTGGAAGAACGCGTGGCACGGCGGGAGAGCCATGTCTTTGAGCTCGGCGACGTTCCAGGCGGAGACGATGTGCCGGCGCGAGTCCGGGTCGGTTTTGAGGTTCGCGATTAGTTCGGCGATCTGGTCGATGTGGCCGCCGTCGGGAGTCGGCCAGGAGCGCCACTGGACGCCGTAGACCGGTCCGAGTTCGCCGTCGGCGTCGGCCCATTCGTTCCAGATGGTGACACCCTGGTCCTGCATCCACTTCACATTCGTGTCCCCGCGGAGGAACCACAGCAGCTCGACCGCGACGGACTTGAAGTGCACTCGTTTGGTGGTGACCAGGGGGAAGCTTTTGCTCAGATCGAAGCGCATCTGGCGGCCGAACACACTCAAGGTGCCGGTGCCGGTCCGGTCGGATTTGTGCGTGCCGTGTTCGATGACATCGCGCAGCAAGTCTTCATAGGGTGTTGGGATGCTCACGTTCCCAGTCTACTGAGAAGTCGCCGCAGGTCCTTATCCATCGTGCCGGCATTACCGGCGGCAGGTCACACGGCTTAGTCGTCGAAGGGCCTGAACCGCTCGACGGCGACCACTTTGTCCCCGCTGTGGTGCGCCACATGGCACACCACAATCTCGCCGGGGGCCAGGAACGGTTCCTCCTCCGGGAGCTGGGCGCGCAACCGGGAACCCATGTGCTTTCCGAGCTGGGCGAACACGGTAGGCAGCGCCGGGCGGTGGGTGCACAGCGCCACGGCCCGCTGTTTGTCAAAGAGGTCTTCGACGGCGGCGGCAGTCTTGTGCGGATGGCGGCCGTGACGGTGTTCCGTAAGGGCTTCATTAAGCTTTACTTTCGCATCCGAAGCCTTGGCGTACGGGGCGATGGTGGCCACACACCTCAACCACGGACTTGAAACTATCCGCAGTGGTTTCCATGCCTGCAGGAGCCGGCCCACCGCCTGCGCCTGCCGCATCCCGGTGGCGGCCAGCGGCCTGTCCCCTTCGGCTTTGGACCATGAGGAGCGCGGTTTGGCCTTGGCGTGGCGCACCACCAGCAGCGGCCAGGTCTTCAGCTCACCCCGGGAATGGGCGCCCGCCAGGTGCTCAAGCGGGGCGATGTCGCTCGGGTTGCTCAGCAGCGTCGCTGCCTTCTCCGGCGAGCACCACATCACGCTGTCCACTTCCTTGCCGTCCGGCCGGAGCGGGGCGCCGTCGACGTCGACGGCCCAATAATGGACCACCTTCAGCCCGGCGGGGACGTGATAGTGGATGGCGGGCAAGGGGATGCCCAGCGGCGCCGTCAGCCCGATTTCCTCCTCGACCTCCCGGGCTGCACATTCGGGTACGGTCTCGCCCGGGTCGATCTTGCCTTTGGGCCAGGACCAGTCGTCATAGCGCGGGCGGTGGATCAGCAGGACCTGAAGCTGGCCTTTGTCACCCGGGGTGACGCGCCAGGGCAGGGCGCCCGCCGCCACCACGGCAATTGCTTCGCCGGGATGGTCGCTCTGGTCGGCAACCGGTGCATCGCTACTCAATGCCAGAGCCCCTACCGCAGCCCGGAGGTGCGCTGCCGCGAGCGGGAATTGAGCAGCCAGGACTGAATGTCGCCGAGGTCCTGACCGTCTTCGGCGAGATGGTGGCGGGTCCACTCCGCCTGGTTGTTGAGGTGCCAGCTGGCGGTGCCAGGATCCATGTAGCGGCGCAGCAGATCCATCACGTATGTTGTGTCGTCCCCGCTGGTTAGCTGAACCAGGGCCTCGACGCGGCGGTCAAGGTTCCGGTGCATCATGTCCGCTGAACCGATGTAGACCACCGGATCCCCGCCGTTTGCGAAGGCGAAAACGCGGGAGTGCTCCAGGAAGCGGCCCAGCACGGACCGGACAGTGATGTTCTCGCTCAGCCCGGGCACCCCCGGCCGCAGCGAGCATATGCCGCGGACGATGATGTCCACCGGGACCCCGGCCTGGGACGCCCGGTAGAGGGAATCAATGATTGCTTCGTCCACGATCGAGTTGACCTTGATCTGGACCCGGGCGGCGAGGCCCGCGCGGGCGTTGCGGATCTCTGTTTCGATCCGGTCGATGAGTCCTGAACGGACCGAGCGCGGTGCCACCAGAAGCCGCTTGAACGTCGATTTCGGAGCGTAGCCGGAGAGCTGGTTGAAGAGCTTGGAGAGGTCCTCGCCTACCTGCTCATTGGCGGTGAGGAGACCGAGGTCCTCGTAGTAGCGGGCCGTGCGGGGATGGTAATTGCCGGTGCCGATGTGGCAATACCGGCGGAGTCCGTCCACTTCCTGGCGCACCACGAGTGACAGCTTGCAGTGCGTCTTGAGCCCCACGATGCCGTAAACCACGTGGACACCGGCCTGCTCGAGCTTCCGGGCCCACGAGATGTTGGCCTGCTCGTCGAAGCGGGCCTTGATCTCGACCAGGGCCAGCACCTGCTTGCCTGCCTCGGCGGCATCGATCAGGGCGTCAACGATCGGGGAGTCGCCCGAGGTGCGGTAGAGGGTCTGTTTGATGGCCTGGACCTTGGGGTCCGACGCCGCCTGTTCCAGGAACGCCTGCACCGAGGTGGAGAACGAGTCGTAGGGGTGGTGCAGCAGGATGTCACGGCGCCGCATGGCCGCAAAGACATTCGCCGCCTTGGACGTTTCCGATTCGTTAAGGTACCGGGAGGTGTGCGGGACATGCTTGGGATAGTGCAGGTCAGCCCGATCTATTCCGGCGATGACCGAGAGGCCCCGGAGATCCAAGGGGGCCGGAACCGAATAGACCTCGGATTCCTCGACGCCCAGTTCGCGGATCAGCAACGCACGGATGTTCGGGTTGATGTCGGTGGTGACTTCGAGCCGGACCGGCGGGCCGAAGCGGCGGCGCAGCAGTTCTTTCTCGAGGGCCTGCAGCAGGTTTTCGGCGTCGTCCTCTTCGACCTCGACGTCTTCGTTTCGGGTGACGCGGAAGGTGTGGTGTTCGAGCACCTCCATGCCGGCAAAGAGCTGGTCCAGATGGACGGCGATGACTTCCTCGAGAGCGATGAAGCGTGCCACCCGGCCCGGCACCGAGCCGGCGCGCGGTCCGTCAATCGAGATCAGCCGGGGGAGCTGGTCCGGGACCTTGAGGCGGGCGAAGAGCTCCTTGTCGCTGACCGGGTTGCGGACCACGACGGCGAGGTTCAGGGAAAGTCCGGAAATGTAGGGGAAGGGGTGGGCCGGGTCCACGGCCAGCGGGGTCAGGATCGGGAAGACCTTCTCCGCGAACATGGCGCTGAGCTGGTCCTTGGCCTGGGAGTCGAGCTCATCCCAGTGCATCAGGTGGATGTGCTCGTAGGCCAGGGCCGGGCGGATCTGCTCGGCATAGACATTGGCGTGGCGCTGCTGCAGCCTGTGGGCCTCGTCGCCGATCTGCTCGAGGACCTGCATTGGGCTGAGGCCGGCGGGAGACGGGACGGCGAGCCCGGTGGCGATCCTGCGCTTCAGCCCGGCGACGCGGACCATAAAGAACTCATCCAGGTTGGACGCGAAGATGGAGAGGAAGCTGACGCGTTCCAGCAGGTGGAGGTTGGGGTCTTCGGCGAGTTCCAGGACGCGGGCGTTGAAAGAGAGCCAGCTCAGCTCGCGGTCCAGGAAGCGGTCGGGGCTGAAATCACCCTCCGGCTCCAGATTTGGCGCAAATTCAGGAATGTCGATCCGGTCTTGGGTGGCACGTGAGGCAGGCACTTCGGAGGAACCGAACCGGGCACGCGCCGGCCGCACTTTTTTCTCCGACGTGGCGCCCTCGGACGTGGCCGTCCGGGCAGATTCCCGTTGCATGGTCTCTCCTATTGCTGGCGCGATTTGCTTCAACCTTACAAGCATTCACCGCGCGGTCAGCTTTCGAGGAGCCCAGATTTCCACGGGGTGAACGCGTGATGTCCGCCGATTGGATTACCGCCCTTGAAGCGGCGCGTACATCACGTCGACGTCCCAGCGGGTGAAGCCCAGGCGCCGGTACAAGGAGACGGCAGGAACGTTGTCCGCGTCGACGTAGAGCATCACTGCGTGCAGGCCCTGACGCTGCAGATATCCGATGCCGGCGACTGTCAGTGCCTTGCCCAGCCCGGTGCCCTGCGCACCGGGTGCCACGCCCACCACGTAGACCTCGCCGATAGCGGGGTGGTCGCCGTGCCGCGGGTGCACCTTGGTCCAGTGGAAGCCGAGAATCCGGTCCGAGGAATCGACGGCCAGCAGGAAACCGGCCGGATCGAACCACTGTTCTGCCATCCTCGCGTCGAGATCTGCCCGCGTCATGTTTCCCTGCTCAGGATGGTGCGCGAAAGCGGCCCGGTTCGCGGCGAGCCAGCGGTCCTCATCCCGCGCCGGGACGAAGGCACGAAGGCTTACACCGTCCGGCAGGGGAATCGCGGGCAGTTCCGCGGCCGTGCTGGTGAGGCGCATCTTCCACAGTTCCCGGACCGGTCCGTAACCGTAGCGTGCGGCGAGGTCGGCAGCGGCTTCGTGGTTGCCATGGGACCAGGCCTTCAGGCCAGCAAAGCCGCGGGTGCTCCGGAGTTCGCCGACCAGCCGGTCCGCCACGCCTTGGTTGCGGTAGCTGGGGTGGACGGCGATTTCCAGCACACCGGTGCCGTCCGGTTCCTCGATGACGACGGCGATCCCGGCGAGATCCTGTGCCGTCGCCGGGTCGGACCCGTCATCGGGGCTGTACAGGGCGAGTGTCCGGGCCGTTGTGGTGCCGACGCTCCCACCGGTGTCCGCGGCACGCAGCGTCAGGAGGGTCTGTTCGGACAGCGGCGGATTGCCGTCGGATTCCTCCGCGGCGGCCGCGAGTGCCGTGACGTCCTTCAGGAGCTGCGGATCCGCAGCTCCTTTGGCGGCGAGGACGGGCCAGGTTTCAGGATGCGCAGGACTCATGGTGCAAGGCTATACGGTGGCGCCGGGCAGGGCGGATTTTGTCGATCCGGGAACTTCTACGTATAGTCGTTAAGTCATCCGGTGCCTGGTCGGGAAGTATTCCCGGTTCGGTCAGCGCAGATGCGAGGGGGATCCACCACTGGGGTGGCCTCGATACGTTCGACCCGTATGTCCTCCACTGGTTAGCAGAAAGCCCCGGACTGATGTCCGGGGCTTTCTGCGTCTGCGCTGGTGCGTCCTTGGGCTGCCGCAGGCGCTGGCTGTCGGCGCTGCCGGGTCAGGCCCCGGTGAGTTCTTCCTCCGGGTGCCGGACCAGGGTCAGGCGGTAGCCGACGTTGCGGACCGTGCTGATCAGGTTCTCGTGGTCGGCGCCGAGCTTCGCCCGCAGCCGCCGGACGTGGACGTCCACGGTGCGGGTACCGCCGTAGTAGTCGTAGCCCCAGACCTCGGTCAGCAGTTGCTGGCGGGTGAAGACCCGGCCGGGGTGCTGGGCCAGGTATTTGAGCAGTTCAAATTCCTTGAATGTCAGGTTCAGCGGAGCGCCGTTGACGCGGGCCGTGTAGCTGGCCTCATCGATCACGACGCCGGCGGCCCGGATTTCGGCGGGGGCATCGTCCTTGTCAGGGACGGCCCGGGCGATGCCGAGGCGGATGCGGGCTTCGACTTCTGCGGGCCCGGCCGACTCGAGAACGATGTCATCGACGGCCCAGGCAGAGGAGACGGCGGCCATGCCGCCCTCGGTCAGTATCAACATCAGCGGGGCGCTCAGGCCGGTGGCCTTGAGCAGTTGGGTCAGGGAGCGCGCGCCGACGAGATCTTTGCGGGCGTCGAGGAGGACGATGTCGCAAGGGTCCGTCTCCAGGAGGGCTGTCGGCTCGGCGGGGAGAATGTGGACCCGGTGGTTCAGTAATTCCAGCGCAGGCAGGACGTCCACCGATGAGCCGGTGCTGTTCGTCAGTAGCAGGATGTGCGACATGTTTCCTCCAAGGGGTGTCCGCGCATCGTTGGGCGTCTGTAGCTGAGTTCGAGTATACCCAAACGCACCTTTCCGGACATGCTTTCGTCACCTTCGTCCGGTTCATTTGCGACACAAAACGGTCGTATAAGGCAGGATTGATCCGTCGGGCCCGCAGCCCGGTGACGTTGATCAGCTCGATTGGGGGTCCGCAGGTGAGCGAAAGTACGACCACGACCGGGAAGACGATCGGAAGACGGATGACGGATATAAAGATGTCGGGTGAGCAGTGAAAACCTGGATCATCGGCGTTATCGGCTTGGCCGGACTCGCCGCGATAGTCGGCGCATCGTACATCTCGGCGGCGGCGCTGCTGGCCGTGGCAGTGATCGCCGCCGCCGCCGTCGGAGTCGGCTGGCCGCATTTCCTGGGCATCCCGGCCAAAAAGACCCTTGCCGTCCTGATCGGGTTGCCCGGCGCCGGCGCCGCCGTTGCCGCGACGTACCTTCCCGGCCCGGGTTTCCTTGACTGGACGCCATCGTTTATGGCGGCCGGGGTGATGGCGGTCTTTGTGATGCAGCTGATCCGCGGGACCGGCCAGGCGCAGCGCCTGGAGTCCACGCTCGGTTCCAGCGCCGGTGTTTTGCTCTCCTGCCTGGGCGCAGGCTGGATCGCGTGCTCCCGATTCAACGGCGTCCGTGAAATGCTCCTGGTCGCGGCAATCAGCGCTGCGATTGCCCTGCTGGCCGGCCTGATCCGCTGGCCGGACAGGGTTGTGGCGCCGCTGGGCATCGTCGGTGCAGGGCTGGCCGGGCCGCTCGCGGGCCTCGTCTTTTCCGACATCGCGGTGCTGCCGGCCGCGGTCGTTGGGGTGGTGGTGGGCGCCGTGCTGATGAGTTTCCGCCGCCTGGTGATCCTTCGCGGCGAATCTCTCAGCTTTGCGGCGGCCCTCGGAATGGGGCTGGGCCCGGTCTCCGCCGTCGGTTCGCTGGCTTACTTCATAGACAAACTACTCATCTACTAACGCGCTAGGATGGCATCATGTCCGTACTTGCATTTGAAATCTTCTTCCTTGTACTGCTCGGCGTTGCCAGCGTGGCCATGGCGTGGTTCGCCGGCTTTGTTGTGTACCGCCTCTTCAAGGGCCAGAAGTAGACACCAGAACCACTAGCCGTCTTCGTTTCCAGGGGTAGCTGCTGTGCCGATTGAAATACCGACCGATCTGACACCCGAAATCGTTCCGCTGTCCTGGCTCATAGGTGAGTGGGAGGGTGAGGGCAGGCTGGGCGCCGGGGAAGAGGATTCCGAGCACTTCCGGCAACACGTGTCCTTCACCCACAACGGCCTGCCGTACCTGCAGTACCGGGCCGAGAGCTGGCTGACCGACGCCACCGGCACCACCTTGCGTCCGCTCACTGTCGAAACCGGGTTTTGGGCCCTGGAACGCAAACAGCGCGAGGAGGATGGCGGCCCCGGGCTGATCCCGGCGGACATCGTTCCCGTGCTCAAGAGCGCCGACGAAGTCGAGGCCCTGCGCAACAACGACGGCGGCTTCGATATCTCGGTCTCGATCTCCCATCCCGGCGGGATTTCCGAGTTGTATTACGGCCAAATTAAGGGCCCGCAGATCCAGCTCAGCACCGACATGGTGATGCGCGGCAGCCACTCCAAGGAGTACACCGCCGCGACCCGGATCTTTGGCCTGGTGGAAGGCAACCTGCTGTGGCGCTGGGACGTGGCCTCGGGCAAGGGATCTGCGGGGGGAAGCGGCCTGGCGGCGCACGCATCCGCCATCCTGCACAAAGCGAGCTGATCGGCGGCGCACGGTGCCTGCCGGCGGAAAAGCCCGGCTTTGATCTCTCACTGAAAGTCAGTTGTCCGGAACGACCGCAGGGAGCATCACAGTGAATGCCATACCCAAAACAACTGCCGATTTCAGCGACCTGAAGGCCGTGTATTTCAACGGCACCCTCAAGAGGTCCCCCGAGACCTCCAACACGCAGGGCCTGATTGACGTCAGCCGCGCCATCATGGAAAAACACGGCGTCAGCACCCGGGTCATCCGGACGGTGGACCACGACATCGCCAGCGGCGTCTATCCGGACATGCGCGAGCATGGCTGGCAGACCGATGAGTGGCCGGAACTGTATCCGGCCGTCCGGGACGCGGACATTGTGGTGCTGGCCGGACCCATCTGGCTCGGCGACAACTCCTCGCAGACGAAGAAGTTGATTGAGCGGCTCTACGCGCACTCGGGCGAGCTGAACGAGCAGGGCCAGTGGGCGTTCTACCCCAAGGTCGGCGGTTGCCTCATCACCGGAAACGAGGATGGGATCAAGCATTGCGCCATGAACGTCCTCTACAGCCTCCAGCACGTCGGCTTCACCATCCCGCCGCAGGCCGACGCCGGCTGGATAGGTGCCGTGGGACCGGGTCCGAGCTACCTTGACGAAGGCTCCGGCGGTCCGGAAAGTGACTTCACCAACCGCAACACCACCTTCATGACCTGGAACCTGCTGCATCTGGCACGGATCCTCAAGGATGCAGGCGGCATTCCTGCCTACGGGAACCTGCCCGAGGCCTGGAAGGCCGGCACCAGGTTTGACTTCGAAAATCCGGAATACCGCTAAGCGTTGAGGACTTCTACTACATATGACTACCAAAAACCCCCTGTTGGAGCGGCCCGGCGCCGTCGAGGCCGTCGGGGCTGATGCCGGCGTCGCCTCCCACTACGGCGAACCGCTGCGCGAACAGCGGGCCCTGGCTGCCGGGACCGCCCTTGTGGATCTGTCCCACCGCGGCGTCGTCACCGTTGCCGGGCCGGACCGGCTGAGCTGGCTTAACACGCTCTCCTCCCAGCAGCTGACCACCCTTGGGCCGGGGCAGTCCAGTGAACTGCTGCTGCTCAGCGTGCAGGGCCGGATCGAATTCGACGCACGGGTCGTGGACGACGGTGCCACGACCTGGCTTGTTGTCGAGGCGGCCGAGGCCGCGCCGCTGGCCGAGTGGCTGAACAAAATGAAGTTTATGCTCCGGGTCGAGATCATCGACGCATCCGCGGACTGGGCCGTGCTGGGTACCACCCGCCGGGTACCTGAGTTCTCCGGCCTGCTGGTCTGGGAAGACCCGTGGCCCCATGTCGGGGCCGGCGGCTACTCGTACGCGGTGGTGGGGGAGGATTCCCACCCGGGGCTCGAACGGCCGTGGTTCGAGTACCTCGTCCCGGCCGGGGAACTTGAAGCCACCGTCGGGGCACGCCCGCTCGCGGGGGTCTGGGCGGCCGAAGCGCTGCGCATCGCGGCGTGGCGGCCCCGCTGGGGCGCCGAAACCGACGACCGGACCATCCCGCACGAACTCGACCTGCTCCGCACCGCCGTGCACCTGAACAAAGGCTGCTACAAGGGCCAGGAAACAGTGGCCCGGGTGCATAACCTGGGCCACCCGCCGCGCCGGCTGGTGTTCCTGCAGCTCGACGGATCACAGCACACCATGCCCGCCGTCGGCAGCGAAGTCCGCGCCGGTGAGCGCAAGGTGGGCACCGTCACCTCCGTAGCCCAGCACTATGAAATGGGGCCGGTGGCCCTGGCAGTGGTCAAACGCTCGGTCTCGCCGGAGGACGTGCTGACAGTACTTGACGGCGAAGAGCCCTACACCGCGGCGCAGGAACTTATTGTGGCTCCCGACGCCGGACAGGTTGTAGGACGGCAGACCGGTTTCCTGCGGGGGACTCGATGACTGAGGGAAGCTCCGTGCCTGACGAAGAGACCCTGGCGCTGGCACACAGACTTTTTGACGCTGCCCGGCAGGGTGACTCCGCCACTCTTGGCAGCTACCTCGCCGCCGGGGCCCCGGCGGGCTTAACGAACACGGCGGGGGATTCCTTGCTGATGCTTGCGGCATACCACGGCCACGCCGACGCCGTCCGGCTCATCCTGGCGCACGGCGGAGACGCGAACACCGCCAACGACCGAGGCCAGACGCCGCTGGCAGGGGCCGTGTTCAAGGGCTACACGGAGGTGTCCCGGGTGCTGGTCGACGCCGGGGCGGACCCCGACGCCGGGACGCCATCGGCCCGGGCGGCCGCGCAAATGTTCGAGCGCAACGACATCCTGGCGCTGCTGGGCTGATCCGGTTCCCGGGATTCCCAACACTGTTGCGCCCGTATACTCCATGTGGAATAGTCGTGCTGGAATAGTGTTTCGGGCTCACCGGCCGCCATTACCAAAGGACCCCGCACCATGCCTCGAGCCACGCCGCTGACACCATTGGGCGTTGCCGCACTCTCCCTGCTCGCAGAAGAACCGATGCATCCCTACGAGATGTACCAGCTCCTGGTCGCCCGGCATGAGGACCGTTTGGTCAAGGTCCGTCCGGGAACGCTTTATCACGCAGTCGGGCGGCTTGAAGAGCAGGGGCTGGTGGCCGCGACCGGAACCGACCGTGAAGGCAACCGCCCGGAACGCACCACCTACGAGATTTCCGGGGCGGGCCGGGAGGCTTTGACCCTGCGGCTGCAGGACATGCTCGCTACTCCCGTCAATGAATATCCGTCCTTCCCGATGGCCGTCTCGGAGGCGTACAACCTGCGTGCCGGCGTCGTGATCGAACTGCTCGACCGGCGCCTTATCGGGCTCCGGGAGCAGCTCGACTTCCTCTCCGCCGCGCAAGAACGGGTCCGGGCGCAGCAGGTCGACCGCAAGTACTGGATCGACATGGAGTACCAGCAGGTCATGCTGCGCGCAGAGACCGGCTGGATCCGGAGCCTCCAGCAGGAGCTCGGAACCGGCCAGCTGACCTGGTAGCCACCCCCGGCTCCGCGTTCGACGAATAATTTCAGACATCCCCAGGCATCACCACCAGCACTAAGGAACCACATGGAAACTGTAGCCAGGCCGTGGCCGGCACTCTGGTCCCTCGTTATCGGGTTCTTTATGATCCTGATCGACACCACCATCGTCTCGGTGGCCAACCCCCGCATTATGGAAGGCCTGAACGCGGACATCAACTCGGTAATCTGGGTGACCAGCGCCTACCTGCTCGCCTACGCGGTGCCGCTGCTGATCACCGGCCGGCTGGGCGACCGCTTCGGCCCCAAGAAGCTCTACCTGACCGGCCTGGTCGTCTTCACGCTGGCCTCCCTTTGGTGCGGTCTCTCCGGCGACGTCCAGATGCTGATCGTGGCCCGGGTGTTCCAGGGCTTCGGCGCCGCACTCATGACACCCCAGACCATGGCGGTGATCACCCGGATCTTCGCACCGGACCGGCGGGGTGCCGCGATGGGCGTCTGGGGCGCCACCGCAGGCATCGCGACCCTCGTCGGCCCGATCCTCGGCGGCGTCCTCGTCGACGGCCTGGGCTGGGAATGGATCTTCTTTATTAACGTTCCGGTTGGCATCGTCGGGTTTGTCCTGGCCGTGCGGTACGTGCCGGCCCTGAGCACCCACCCGCACAAGTTCGACATCCCCGGTGTAGTGCTCAGCGCCGTCGGATTGTTCCTGCTGGTATTCGGCATCCAGGAAGGTGAGACGTACGACTGGGGGACCATCACCGGGCCGATTACGGTATGGGGCCTAATCATCTCGGGAATCGCCGTCCTGGTGGTCTTCGTTTGGTGGCAAAAGATCAACAAGGGCGAGCCGCTGCTGCCGCTGTCCCTCTTCAAGGACCGGAACTTCTCGCTCGCGAACATCAGCATCACCACCGTCGGCTTTACCGTCACGGCCTTCACCCTGCCGCTGATCTTCTACTACCAGATTGTCCGCGGGCTGACGCCCACCCAGTCTGCCCTGATGATGGTTCCGATGGCCGTGATCGCTGGTGGCCTGGCACCCGTCGTCGGGAAGATTATCGACAGGGTCAATCCGAAGTACATCACCGCCACAAGCCTGGTTCTGATGTCCGTGGCGCTGTTCTGGAATTCCTCCCTGATGCACCCGGACACGCCGATCTGGCTGTTCCTGCTGCCGAGCGCTGTGCTGGGCTTCGCTAACGCCGGAATCTGGGCGCCCCTTAGTTCGACCGCCACCCGAAACCTGCAGCCCCGCCAGGCCGGTGCCGGTTCCGGGGTCTACAACACCACCCGGCAGATTGGGGCCGTCCTCGGCAGCGCTGCCATTGCAGTGCTCATTCAGTCCCGCCTGGCATCGGAGCTGCCGGCAGCTCCCGCCGGCGCCAGCCCGATGGCATTTGGCGGCACCCTGCCTGAGGCCCTGCGCGAGGGATTCTCGACGGCGATGGGCCAGTCCATTATGCTTCCCGCTGCCGTGATTCTGCTCGGCGCGGCGGTGGCGCTGTTCTTCGCGAAGCCCCAGCCGGTTCAGGGCTGGGGCAGGCCCGCAACCGCTCCGGCGGGGGCTTCGTCAGATGAGCAGGCGCCGGCAAAGCAGCGCTAACGCTCCAACCCCGGCGGCTTCCGGATCAGCCCAGCAGCACGCTGGTCTGGATGCCGCCGGCGGCCAGGCCCAGGCTGCGGGCGATGGCCAGTGCGCCCTTGTTGCTGACCTCGGCACACCATTGCAGCGTCAGCCCTGAGGCGAGTGCCTCATGAGCCGCGATGGAGGCCGCCAGTGATCCCAGCCCCCGGCGGCGCCAGTCCGGGGCGACCAGCACCCCCATCTGGGCCAGGATGCCTTCCCACTCGGTGTAGGCACCGCAGGCCACCGGGGTCTTGCGGCCGTCTTCCACATGCATGATGGTGAAACGGTGCTCAAGGTCCGCGAGGCCTACTTCGTTGACGTCATCCGGCGGGCAGGCGGATTCCAGCTCGACAGCTTCCGGGCTGCCCGGCGAGACGGTGAGCTCCTCAGCGGGTTGTTGCAGGGGCAGATCATCTGCGAAAAAAAGTGCCGTGGCGCCGAGACCGTGGCCTCCGTGCTCCCGGGTGAGGGCGAGCAGCGTGCCGTGTTGCGCCAGCTCCCCGTCGGTTAGCCCCCTGGCGGCGTCCAGCGCCCATTGTGGTCCCACGAATGCAGAATTGCCGAACAGCCGGACAAACCGGACGGCGCGGGCCGAGTCGTCTGCCCGCGTGATGCGTTCGCCCGCCGCAGCGGCAAACGCGCCGTCGTCCAGACCGAGGGAACGGGCCCACGCGAGCTGGATGATGTCGACGGAACCGGGCTCAAGTGTCATGACTCCACCCTACCCACCGGCGCGCCGGGGCCCGGGGCCTAACCGAAGAGGACCGCGGCCTCGTCGTAGCGGTACTGCGGGACGGTCTTGAGGTTACCGAGCGCGGCGTCGAAGCCTACATGGACGATGTCGGTGCCGTTGAGGGACACCATGGTGCCCCAGCGCGCTTCGACGACCGAATCGATCGCGGCCATGCCCAGCCGGGTCGCCAGGACACGGTCGAATGCGGTGGGAACACCGCCGCGCTGGATGTGGCCCAGGACGGTCGCACGGGTTTCGATGCCGGTCATGGCTTCGAGCTCGGGGGCCAGCCTTTCCGAGATCCCGCCAAGGCGCGGACGTCCGAAGGTGTCCAGCCCGCGTTCGGAGTGCGGCGTTTCCTGGTCATCCGGGACGAATCCCTCGGCCACGACAATGAGCGGCGCGCGGCCACGGTCCCGAGCCGAGACAACCCAGTCGGCGATCTGCTTCATCGAGGCTTTCTGCTCCGGGATCAGGATGGCGTGGGCGCCCGAGGCCATGCCGGCGTGCAGGGCGATCCAGCCCACGTGGCGTCCCATCACTTCGGCGATCATGCAACGGTGGTGGGACTCGCCGGTGGTCCGCAGCCGGTCGATCGCCTCGGTGGCAATTTCGACGGCGGTGTCGAAGCCGAAGGTGTAGTCAGTGGCGTCGAGATCGTTGTCGACGGTCTTGGGGACGCCCACGATCTTCAGGCCGGCGTCGGTGAGGCGTTTGGCGGCCGCCAGCGTGCCTTCCCCGCCGATGGCGATGAGGGCGTCGATGCCCAACCGGTCCATATTGGCCTTGATCACCTCGGGTCCGCCGTTGTTTTCAAACGGGTTGGTCCGGGACGTCCCCAGGATGGTCCCGCCCTGTTTGGCGATGCCGCGGACCATGCTGCGGGGGATATCGATGGTGTCTGCTTCGACGACGCCACGCCAGCCGTCCAGGAACCCCACGAACTCGTGGCCGTGCACGGCGATGCCCTTCAGGACGGCGCCTCGGATGACGGCGTTCAGTCCCGGGCAGTCGCCGCCACTGGTGAGGATTCCAATTTTCATGTCTCGGCTCAAATCCTGGTTCGTAGGTTTTCAGGAAGAGCGCCACGCTGAGCTCACCTAGAGTCTAGTGGCGCCTGTGGGGCAGGACACAACCTGTGACTTCGGGAAAGTGCCCCGGCCGGCCGGCCGGGGCACTGCGTTTCCTCGCGGGGACGGCGTCAGGGTCGTCCCGAGCGCTTGGCGAGGAACGTCTCAAGGACGACGGCGTTCCGCTGGTCCGGGAGGAGAAGCCAGGCCGCAAGATAAAGCACAAAAGCCGGTCCAGGCAGCAGCGCGACGAGCAAAAAGGCGATCCGGACGAACGCAACATCCACGTTCAGTTTGGCGGCGATGCCTCCGCAGACTCCGCCCAGCCAACGCTGCGGGCCGCGTTTGAGCCCAAGGCCCCTGACGGTGCTGAAGAATTTTTCCATGGTTCAAGACTTCCTTGTCGGGGTGGCTTTGTCACGTCCGCGCGATGAGAGCAGCCCGCCGACGACGAGAGCGGCTCCGGCGCCAATCATCAGGCCGATCACCACGTAGCTGCCGTTGAGCGACACGAGGCGCAGCTCGGAAACGATGATAAGTGCGGCCAGTGCCATCACTATCAAGCCCCAGACGATGGTGCCCACGCGGGGCGGTGATTCCACCTGCGGTTCCCGCGCTCCCGGCGGAGGCGGGGCTGCCGGGCTGCCGGCCGGTGCGTCATAGCTGCTCATGTCAATTACCTTCCTTGATGGTGACGTTGCTGAAGGTGCCGTCTATCTTGACGATCAGGGTCGCCCCCGGCATTTCGGTGTTGTAATCGATCTGCCGAGTGGTCATGCCACTGTGATTCTGGCTGCCCTCATTGAGGTTGCCCATGGTCATGTCTGCCTGGATTTCCACCGGAACGGTGTCCGGGATGACCACCGTGAGGTTGCTTGCTGTCGCGTCGAGAGGGACCACAAGGTCGGTTTTCAACGGAGGGTTGAGCGAGAGCCCGGTAAGGTCCACGGTTCCGGTGCCGGCCGTGATGTCGAAGCCTCCCAGTGCCTGCTCGATGCTCACCGGTGACCAGTCCGCATTCTGCGGACGGAAGCGGTCGCCGTTGGGCAACACATTGAAGATTCCGCCGACGACCAGGGCGAGCGCTGCCAAGAACCCGAGGCTGCCCGACGTGCGGCCCCTGAGACCGGCGATAAGGATGCCGAGACCCAGGACCACGGCGGCGCTGGCCCAGATAACGGCGCTGCTGGAGGTACCGAGGTTGATGAGGTTCGCGACGTCGAGGATCTTGATACCGCCGCCCACCAGCAGGGCAAGGCCGGCTGTCACCGCGACGGCGGGAGTGCCCGGGCCCAGCTTCCGGGGTTTGCCCGGCTGGACGGGCCCGGGCACCGGCTGGTAGCCGCCACGGAACGGGCGTGTTGCACCCGGCGGTTGGGGTGTGCCCCAGCCCGGTGCCGGCAGCGTTGACTCGCCGTTGTGGGCCGGTGTTTCCGAGGCCCCGTAGCCGGTTGCGGCGAAGGGGGCCACCCCTGCCGGTACCGCGGGCGTTGCCTGCTTTGGCGGGTAGGCGGTGTGGACCGCCGGGTCACCGTCCGGATGGCCAGCGGACAGGCCGGTGGCGCCGTTCCGGGACTTGTTGCGGTGCGTGAGGTAGTAGATGAGGTAGATGGCGCCGCCGACCCAAAAAACTGTCCAAAGGAAGGGGCCAGCGCCGTAGCGGTCCCAGCCCCAGGCGCCGCTGCCCAGGCTGGGGAAGCCGACGACCGTGGTGATCAGGGCCCCGGTCATGCCGGATGACCAGCGGCCCGCGGCGGCTTCCTGCAGATGGATGCGCCCGTCCGGTTCGGGCAGGAGTGCCCACGCGATGCCGTAGAGCAGGACGCCGACGCCGGCGAAGATTGCCAGCACTATCAGGATGCCGCGGACAATCAACGGGTCGACGCCGAAGTGCCGGGCTATGCCACTTGCCACCCCGCCGACCCAGCGCTCGCGGCCTCGGTGGACGCCGTGGCTCCGGATCCAGTCGAAGAAATCCTGCGGCGGGCTGCCGGCCGGCGGAGGCGTTGGCGCGTAGTCGTAAGGCGGAGGCGGAGGAGGTGTTGGCGCGTAGTCGTAAGGCGGAGGCGGAGGAGGTGTTGGCGCGTAGTCGTAGGGCGGAGGAGGCGGGTTGCCGGCCCCGGAACCGGCCGAATCCTCCAGCGGCGCGGTCGCGGAGGTGTTGGCGGCAGTGCCGGCAGAGGTCTCCGCGGCCGGCGCCGCAGGCTCTTCTGCGGCACCGCCTGCAGGGGCGTTTCCTTCATTGGGGTGCTCAGGGTGCGGATTCATACTTCGATCCTGCCGTCCGCCACGATTCCGTTCTACTGGGGAACACCCTGAACTGCCCCTGAGTCGACCCCGGTTCGGGCCGGAAACACGGCAGGGAAACCCTGATCCGTGTTTGGATTGCCTTATGACAACAGCCGCTTCCCGCCCGCCGCTGGTCCGCGGCAGCGACCGGGTGATCGCCGGGGTCTGCGCCGGCCTCGCCGGGCATCTGGGCTGGCCGGTGCGGATGATCCGAATCGGTATGGCGGTTGCCGCGCTCGCCGGCGGTGCCGGGGTGGCGTTCTACGCCTGGCTTTGGATCATGGTTCCCACCGCTGATGAAAGCGCCAGGCGCAGCGCCCGCCAGCCGGTGTCGCCCATTGCTCCCGCTGTGAGCGTGCCGGACGGTGAGTTTCCAGCCGGGTGGTGGCGCGGCAGGATCACCGGAATGCGCTACGGCAAGGAGATCCTGCTTGGGTCGGGCCTGCTGCTGGCCGCCGGCATCCTGATTGCCCGTCTGCTCGGCGTTGACATTCCGCTCGGGACCCTCGTCCCGGTTGCGGCCATCCTGTGCGGCGCGGCCATCGCCTGGATGCAGTTGGATGAAACCCGCCGGGCAGGCCTTGTGGACAAGACCAAAGCGGACCAGGCCGGCGGCTGGGCACGTCTTGCGGCCGGGTTGGCACTTGTTGTCACCGGCGTCCTGGTTATGGTGTCCGGCTCCGGGTCGTGGGAACAGACCTGGCTTGCGCTGCTGGCCTCGGTGGCGGTGCTAGGGGGCGTGGCGCTGGTCCTCTTGCCCTGGGGGCTGAAGTTCTGGCGCGACCTGGAGGCGGAACGGGCCGGGCGGGTCCGCGCCACCGAACGGGCCGAGATTGCCGCCCACCTCCACGACTCCGTGCTGCAGACCCTGGCCCTGATCCAGCGGCGGGCCGGCAACGAGACCGACGTCGTCCGGCTTGCCCGCGCCCAGGAACGCGAGTTGAGGGGCTGGCTGTACCGGGATCCGGGCCGGGAATCCGGTCAGTTGTCCGAGCGTATTAGGGCCGCCGCGGCGGACGTGGAGGACGCCCTGGGCCGCGCGGTCGAAGTGGTCTCTGTGGGGGACTGCGCCATGGCCGAACGCCACGAGGCGCTCGTCCAGGCCGCCCGAGAGGCGATGCTGAACGCTGCCCGGCACGGCGGCGGCGCCGTGTCCGTGTATCTGGAGGTCGCCGACGACGCGGCGGAGGTCTTCGTGAAGGACCGCGGTCCCGGCTTCGACCCGGACGCCGTCCCTGCTGACCGGCTGGGGGTCCGTGAATCGATTGTCGGCCGGATGAACCGCCATGGCGGCACCGCTACCATCAGCAGCAACGAAGACGGCACCGAGGTGCGGCTGAGGCTTCCGTTGGCGGCGGGAGCAGCCACGGGCGCTGCGGCCGCCAACGGCAACGGAGAGGCAACACAGTGAGCATTAGCGCGGAGGAACGTCCCGGACCGGGGATCCGGGTAGTAATTGTGGACGATCATGCCATCTTCAGGTCCGGCCTGAAAGCTGACCTGGACCCGAACATTGTCGTCGCCGGCGAGGCTGGGACTGTGGAAGAAGCCATCGCGGTGATCGCGGCGGTGCGTCCCGACGTGGTGCTCCTGGATGTCCATCTGCCCGGCGGGCTCGGCGGCGGCGGCCGAGAGGTGCTGGCCGGTTCAGCTCCCTTGCTGGGCAGTACCCGGTTCCTGGCCCTGAGCGTCTCCGACGCGGCGGAGGATGTTGTGTCGGTGATCCGGGCCGGGGCCCGCGGCTACGTCACCAAAACCATCTCCGGGAAGGAAATTTCCGACGCCGTGCGCCGGGTGGCGGGCGGCGACGCCGTCTTCTCGCCCCGGCTGGCCGGCTTTGTGCTCGATGCTTTCGGCACCGCCCCGGCCGACATTGCCGACGACGAACTGGACAGGCTCTCAGCCCGCGAGCTCGAAGTGATGCGGCTCATCGCCAGGGGCTACAGCTATAAGGAAGTCGCGAGGGAACTGTTCATCTCGATCAAGACGGTGGAAACGCACGTCTCGGCCGTGCTGCGCAAGCTCCAGCTCTCCAACCGGCACGAACTCACCCGCTGGGCCGCCGAGCGCAGGCTCCTCTAATCCCACAAACCCGACGCTCCCGCAGTTTCGGCGGGTTGACGGGGAACGCTCCCGCAGTTTCGGCGGGTTGTCGGGGAACGCTCCCGCAGTTTCGGCGGGTTGTCGGGGAACGCTCCCGCAGCGGCCGGCAGCGGCTGCGGGAGCGTTCGTGATTCGCCCGCCGGAAGTGCGGGAGGGTTGTTTACTTGGCTTGGCCGAGGAAGTCCTGCAGGCGGGCGACGCCTGTGGCGAGGTCCTCATCGCCCAGGGCGTAGGAGAGGCGTAGGTACCCGGAGGGCCCAAAGGCCTCACCCGGAACCACAGCCACTTCCACCTCATCGAGGATCAGTGCCGCCAGCTCCGCGGACGTGGACGGCCGGACGGGTCCGTTTGCGGACGGCAATTCCTTGCCAAGCAGGGCACGGACGTCCGCGTAGACGTAGAAGGCACCTTTCGGCGTCGGGCAATCCACGCCCTCGATGGCGTTCAGTCCGGCCACGATGGCTTTGCGGCGCCGGTCGAAGGCGAGCTTCATCTCGTCGACGGCGCTCAGCGGACCGGACACCGCGGCGAGCGCCGCAACCTGCGGGATGTTGGAGACGTTCGACGTGGCATGCGACTGCAGGTTCGTGGCGGCCTTGATGACGTCGGCGGGGCCGATCATCCACCCGACGCGCCAGCCTGTCATGGCGTACGTCTTCGCCACGCCGTTGAGGATGACCACCCGGTCGCCCAGTTCAGGGACGGCCGTGGCAATCGAGGTGAATGGCACCCCGTCGTAGGTCAGGTGCTCGTAGATCTCGTCCGTGACCACCCAGAGTCCCTTGGCGGCTGCCCACTGGCCGATCTCCCGGACCTGTTCCGGCGAGTACACGGCGCCGGTGGGGTTGGAAGGGGACACAAAAAGGAGTATTTTCGTGCGGTCCGTAACTGCCGCTTCCAGCTGCTCCACGGCAACCAGGTATTCCTGCTCCGGTCCGGCGAAGACCTCGACCGGGACGCCGCCCGCGAGCCGGATGGCTTCCGGGTAGGTGGTCCAGAACGGAGTCGGGACAATCACCTCGTCGCCCGGGTCCAGTAGCGTGGCGAAGGTGTTGTAAACGGCTTGTTTGCCGCCGTTGGTGACGAGCACCTGGGACGCCTCTGCCCGGTAGCCGGAATCGCGGAACGTCTTGTCCGCGATGGCCTGCCGCAACTCCGGCAGGCCGGCGGCCGGGGAGTACCGGTGGTACTTGGGCTGGCTGGCGGCTTCGATTGCCGCCTGCACAATGTAATCGGGGGTCGGGAAGTCCGGCTCCCCGGCGCCGAAACCGATGACCGGCCGGCCTGCCGCCTTCAACGCCTTCGCCTTGGCATCAACAGCCAATGTGGCGGATTCGGCTATGGCGGAAATACGCTGTGAAATGCGGGCGGCAGGCATCGCGGGTCCATTTCTTCGCTTGCAGCTTCGGCGGCTGCGGGTGGGATTCGACGGAATCTACTCTATGCTGTTCATCGGATCCTCAGAGGTGCCCGTGCGGAAGTGTGACTGCAGCGTGGAAAGTCGTGGTCGCGGCTTTTTGCTCAACTGCTCCCGGCCGGACGCACGGTCCGAAGGGGCCGGTTCGACGTAGACGCAGTTGTTGCGTAGACTGGTTCTCCGGTGTTGAAAACACGACGATGGCCTGCGCCTCAGCGAAGTCTGGGGAAACAGGCCGGGGGCTTGTTTTTGATCCATAGGGTAGTGGCGCAATTGGTAGCGCAGCGGTCTCCAAAACCGCAGGTTGCAGGTTCGAGTCCTGTCTGCCCTGCGCAAGCTGTTCCGGTTTCTCCGGAACAAGCGCAGCAACCATGGTTCAGTTCAGGGCCGGGTATCCGACATTGCGAGGATGAGTGAGATCCAGGTGACCGAAACGGCTGCAGGCAGCTCCAGTGGCCGCCCCGCCAAGAATGCCCCCAAGGCAGGTTTCTTCGCCCGGATCGCGCTTTTTGTCCGCCAGGTCATCGGCGAACTGAAGAAGGTTGTCGCTCCGACCCGCAAGGAACTGATCAACTACACGCTTGTGGTGCTGGTGTTCGTCGTCATTATGATGCTCATCGCCACAGTGCTGGATCTAGCCTTCGGGGTCGGCGTTGGCTGGGTCTTCGGCGGCACAGGCCCCACGGACCGCTAAGGCGACCGGTCCGCAGACTTCGTGGCTTACCCCGGGATTCCGGCGGTTCTGCGGGGTGTGCGGAATTGAGTCATTTAAATAGGCATGTTAGGCAATGAGGAAGCAGGAGACCAAGTGTCTGAGCAGGAGCTCGAGGTAACTGAGACTGAGCTGGATAAGAGCCAGGACGCCGCGGTGGAGACCGGGGAACTGTCCGAGGCCGCGTCTGCTGCGCCCGCATCCGACGTCGCTGACGAGGCCGCTGACACAGCAGAAGCCGGGGAAGCCGCTGCGGAAGAGTCTGCTGAGGCGGACTCGGACGAGGTAGCCGTTGCCAGCGACGAAGCAGCCGGATCCGATGACGAATCGGCCGACGCGCTGGCAGCCGCTGCGGCCGCTGCAGAGGTTGACCCGGCCGATGAGTTCAAGGCCAAGCTGCGCCGCCAGGAAGGTGACTGGTTCGTCATCCACTCGTACGCAGGCTACGAGAACCGCGTCAAGGCCAACCTTGAGACCCGCATCCAGACCCTGGACATGGAAGACTTCATCTTCGAAATCCAGGTTCCGATGGAGGAAGTCGTTGAGATCAAGAACGCTCAGCGCAAGGTCATCAACCGCGTCCGGATCCCCGGCTATGTCCTGGTCCGGATGGACCTGACGGATGCCTCCTGGGGCGCCGTCCGCCACACCCCGGGCGTCACCGGATTTGTGGGCAACGCCCACAACCCGGTCCCGCTGCGCCTCGATGAGGTCTTCTCCATGCTCGCGCCGGTCTTCGAAGAAGAGCAGGCCGAGAA
This sequence comes from Arthrobacter sp. AL05, assembly GCF_029960715.1. NCBI lineage: Bacteria > Bacillati > Actinomycetota > Actinomycetes > Micrococcales > Micrococcaceae > Arthrobacter > Arthrobacter sp. AL05. The sequence continues at coordinate 319,339 of NZ_JASBRC010000004.1, read as the reverse complement.
GGGCAAGCCCATCAAGCACGCTGCGGCGCAGATCGACGTCGACTTTGAGGTCGGCGAGTCGGTCATCGTCAAGGAGGGCCCCTTCGAGACCCTCCCGGCCACCATCTCCGAAATCAAGGTGGACTCCCAGACCCTGGTGGTGCTGGTTTCCATCTTCGAGCGCGAGACGCCGGTCACGCTGGCCTTCAACCAGGTCAGCAAGATCTAGCTGTTCCCACAGAATTCGTCCCGGGCTGCCCGCTTTAGCAGCCAGGGGCGGCCGGCCGCCTCGCCATGGCGGCCACCAAGCTGCGGCACGCTCCTGTGTCCCAGGAAGTAATTGAGAGAAGGACCCTACATTGGCTCCCAAGAAGAAGGTCACCGGCCTCATCAAGCTGCAGATCCAGGCAGGTGCCGCTAACCCGGCCCCGCCGATCGGTCCTGCGCTTGGCCAGCACGGTGTCAACATCATGGAATTCTGCAAGGCGTACAACGCTGCGACGGAAGCCCAGCGCGGCAACGTTATTCCGGTTGAAATCACGGTCTACGAGGACCGTTCATTCACGTTCATCACCAAAACCCCGCCGGCTGCAGAGCTCATCAAAAAGGCTGCAGGCGTCGCCAAGGGTTCGCCTACCCCGCACACCGTCAAGGTCGCGAAGCTTACCCAGGCCCAGGTCAACGAGATCGCCACCACCAAGATGGAAGACCTCAACGCCACCAGCCTTGAAGGCGCCGCGAAGATCATCGCCGGCACCGCCCGCTCCATGGGTATCACCGTCGAAGGCTAAATGCCTTTACCGCCGGGCAACCGGCACCACCTAAACATTTGAATGTTGGAAGCCCGGCACGGATTATCGAGCCGGAGTCCCAACTGTGGCAGGGCCCAGCGCGGTCCGCAGACCACAACTGCACAAGGAGAAATAAGCAGCATGGCAAAGCGCAGCAAAGCATATGAGGCAGCCGCAGCCAAAATCGACGCGGAGAAGTTCTACGCGCCGTTTGAGGCAGTGACGCTGGCCAAGGACACCAACCCGTCCAAGTTCGACGCCACCGTTGAGGTAGCTTTCCGCCTGGGTGTTGACCCTCGCAAGGCCGACCAGATGGTCCGCGGCACCGTTATCCTGCCGCACGGCACGGGTAAAACAGCCCGCGTCCTGGTCTTCGCAACGGGCGACAAGGCTGAGGCAGCAATCGCAGCCGGCGCCGACTTCGTTGGTTCCGATGACCTGATCGAAAAGATCGCAGCCGGCTGGACCGACTTCGACGCCGCCGTCGCCACCCCTGACCTTATGGGCAAGGTTGGCCGCCTCGGTAAGGTCCTGGGTCCGCGTAACCTGATGCCGAACCCGAAGACCGGCACCGTGACCGCTGACGTCGCCAAGGCCGTCAACGACATCAAGGGTGGCAAGATCGACTTCCGCGTCGACAAGCACTCCAACCTGCACTTCATCATCGGCAAGGTTTCGTTCGACGCCCTCAAGTTGGCCGAGAACTACGCCGCCGCTCTGGAAGAAGTTCTTCGCCTCAAGCCGTCCGCTTCCAAGGGCCGGTACATCCAGAAGGCTACCGTCGCCACCACGTTTGGCCCGGGCATCTCGGTTGACCCCAACGTCACCAAGGTCCTGACCGAGGTCTAATCCTCACCAGCCTTACAGCACACGACGGAAAGACCGTCCCGCATCCGCGGGGCGGTCTTTCCTGCATTCCACGACGAACGGCCAGGGCCCGGCGCGCGTCGCTGGTGGACCGGTATTGATGGAACAGCGGCCCAAAGCGGCATATGCTGGCCGTGGTTGCCCGGTTATCGCCGGGTTTCCGGCACGCACGGATGGCAGAACCGCTGGGGATGATGGCCGCAATGGCAAATGAAGTACGGATTGAACAGCTGTGGATCCCCGATTCGCTTGACGGGTCGGATGCCTCCGACTTCGTTGCCGCCGTCGAAGTGGGACGCAAGGTGCGAATGCAGACGTGGGGCAGCGATGATCTCGCCTACTTGCCGCAGGAAAAACTGCTGGAAATGGCGGACCCGTACGAGCGCCAGGTCATTCTCGTTGCCAAGGTGAGCGGGGAAATCGTCGGTACTGTGGACATCGCGCTGCCGCTCGCGGACAACCTCGACCTGGCCGAATTCGCGCTCGACATCCTGCCCGAATTCCAAGGACGGGGCGTGGGCCGGCAACTGCTTGAAGCTGCGGAGCACTTCGCCCGCGACGAGGGCCGGCACACCATCCTGGTCGACACGAACCATCCGAGTTCCTCGCTCGGTGACAGCGAAGCCGGGCAACTGGTGCCGGGCACGGGCTTCGGGTTCGTCCCGGACAACAGCCGCGAAGTCGAGTTCGCCCGCCACAGCGGCTATGCCCTGCAGCACATCGAGCAGTTCAGTGCCTGCGCGCTGCCGCTTGACGGCAAGCTCGTGGCGGAGCTGGGAACCGAGGCCGAGGAGGCGAACGCAGGACGCTACCGGCTGCACCATTGGACGGACCGGTGCCCGGAGCAGTGGCTTGAGGCCGTCGCGGCACTGGAAAACAACGCGGGCGAAGACGGCGTGCCCGGTGTCGATGATTCAAGCATGGTGTTCGACGGCGGAATCCTCCGGCAAGCGGAAGATGTCGCCATTGCGCAGGGCCGCCGGACAGTGGTCACCGCCGTCGAGCGTCTGGGCAGCGGTGACCTGGTCGGTCTGACCACGATCAGCGTCCTGGCACTGCGGCCCGATGTGGTCTTCCAAGATGACACAGTCGTCCTCCCGGAGCACCGCGGCAACAAACTGGGCCTGCTGATCAAGGTCGCCAACATGGAGCGGCTCTCCGAACAGTTCCCGGACGCCCGGGTGCTGTACACCTGGAACGCACCGGAAAACCGTTACCTGCTCACGGTCAACCAACAGCTGGGATTCACCACCGCCGGAGTCACCGGGATCTGGCAGAAGGAACTTCCGGATTTGGGCCCCAGCAACAGCTGAACCGTCCGACGTCGCCGATTTGGAGCAAGGGCCAGGTTTCGCGTAGGCTGGGGGGACCAAAGACCGTCGGTTGTTGGACATTCACTCTCCCAAGCAAGGCTCACTTCTGCAGCTGCGCCGGGAGAACCAGTGAATCTCCAGACGAAGGACCCTGAACATAGGGCGGCCGGCGCAGGTGAACGAAGCAAAGCTCCGCAGTCATGGACTGCGTCGAGACAAGCCCCGTGCATCTGCGCGGGGCGTTTTTAGTTTTTAGCTCTTTTGAGCGGGGACCGGGAACTACCGGCTCTATCCCCGGAAGGAGGGTTATGGCAACGCCTAGCAAGGTTTCAGCAGTAGCTGAGATCACTAACGATTTCAAGGAATCGAACGCCGCTGTCCTGACCGAATACCGCGGGCTCACCGTTGCACAGCTCAAGCAGCTGCGTGTTTCTCTCGGCCAGGACACCAAGTTCTCGGTCGTCAAGAACACCCTGACCGCCCTTGCAGCCAAGGAAGCCGGTGTCGAAGCATTCGACGGCCAGCTCGCCGGCCCCACTGCAATCGCGTTTATCAAGGGTGACGCAGTTGCCGCTGCCAAGAGCCTGACGGATTTTGCCAAGGCCAACAAGCAGCTGGTTATCAAGACCGGTTACTTCGAGGGCAAGGCACTGAACGCCAGCGAGGTAGCTGCCCTGGCAGCACTCGAGTCCCGTGAGCGCCAGCTTGCCATGGTTGCAGGCATCCTCAAGGCTCCTGCTGCCGCCGCTGCACGCACCATCGATGCTCTGCGCCTCAAGCTTGAAGAAGCGAACGGTGCCCCGGCCGAAGCCGAAGCGCCCGCCGCTGACGAAGCTCCGGCCGAAGCTCCCGCAGATGCAGCAGTAGAGACCGAAGCTCCGGCTGACGCCGCAGCCCCCGAAGAGAACTAACTCTCTTTCAAACCAGACTCCGGTGCGAAGGCGAGCCCCCGGGCTGCCGAGCACCACTATAGGAAGGACGCCACACCATGGCGAAGCTCACCAACGAAGAGCTCATTGAAGCTTTCAAGGAACTGACCATCATCGAGCTCTCTGAGTTCGTTAAGCTCTTCGAAGAGACCTTCGAAGTTACGGCCGCTGCCGTTGCCGTTGCTGGCCCCGCTGCCGGTGGTGCTGCAGAAGAAGAAGAGCAGACCGCATTCGACGTCATCCTGGAGCACCCGGGCGACAAGAAGATTGCAGTCATCAAGGAAGTTCGCGCCATCACTTCGCTGGGCCTCAAGGAAGCCAAGGACGTTGTTGACAGCGCACCGAAGGCCATCCTCGAAGGTGTCACCAAGGAAGCTGCCGAGAAGGCTGTTGCCCAGCTCGAAGAAGCCGGTGCCCGCGTTACCCTCAAGTAACCCGCCGCTTCAGGACCTGGCCGGGAACCTCGTGTTCCCGTTCCGCTCCGGGAAACCCCGCGCACCCCGGTGTGCGGGGTTTCCTGCGTTCCGGGCGGACATCAACGGCAGGTGAACTTCCCAAAGAGTTTGTGGAATCCCTGTTCTCGCGGGTGAATGCGCGCCTAGACTGTGGCTTTGTGCCAACAGGCCGCCAACGCTGAGGAGTCCCCACAATGACCGATCCCCATCACTCGCTTTCGCGCCGGACCATGCTGACTGCAGCCCTGGTGGGCGGCAGCGCGGCGGCTGCGGCCCTGTCCGGAGCCCCGGCCGCCCAGGCAGCCCCCGCAGCGGGCCGGAAGACGTTCAACCTGACGGTGCTTGGCACCACCGATCTGCACAACAACGTGTTCAACTGGGATTACTTCAAGAACGTCCCCTATGCGGATACCGCAGGGAACAAGATCGGCATCGCGCAGGCGGCCACCCTGATCAAGGCGATGCGGGACGAACGGGGAGCGTCGAACACGCTTACCATCGACGCGGGCGACACCATCCAGGGCACACCCCTGGCCTACTATTTCGCCAAGATCAGCCCCATCTCGGCGACGGTCACCCATCCCATGGCCTTGGCCATGAACGCGGTGGGTTACGACGCCGTTGGCCTGGGAAACCACGAGTTCAACTACGGCATCCCGCTGCTGCGGACCTGGGAAAGCCAGCTGAACTTCCCGCTGCTTGGCGCCAACGTCCACGACGCCACTACCGGCAAACGCGCTTTTACACCCTACGTACTCAAACGCGTGAAGACGAACAACGGCTGGCTGACCGTGGGCCTGGTTGGCTTTGTCACCCCCGGCTGCGCCCTCTGGGACCGCGACAACGTCCAGGGAAAACTGGATTTCAACGGCATCGTGGAGGAAGCCAGGACGGTTATCCCGCAGCTCAAGGCAGCCGGAGCCGACGTCGTTATCGTCACCAGCCACTCGGGCGCAACCCCGGGGTCGTCCTACGGCGATGCGCTGCCGTTCCCGGAGAACGCCTCCACGCAGTTGGCCGAAGAGGTCCCCGGCATCGACGCTATCCTGGTCGGGCACGCGCACCTGGAAATCCCGGAACGTTTTGTCACCAACAAGGCCACCGGAAGGCAGGTACTGCTGACGGAGCCGCTGAAGTGGGGCATGCGCGTGGCTGTAATGGATTTGGAAGTGGCCAAGGACAAAGGCCGGTGGACGGTCACCGCCGCCCACTCGCACTTGCTGGACGCCAAGACGGTCGATGCCGATCCCGCCGTTGTGCGCGCCGTCCAGGCAGGGCACGAGGCGACTGTAAAGTATGTCAACGAAGTCATCGGCACGTCCACGGCGCCGCTGAACACCGCCACCGCTTGCTGGGAGGACTCGGCGGCCATCGATGCCATCAACTATGTCCAGGCCAGCACCATCAAGGCCGAGCTGGCCGGCGGCCCGTCCGCCGGGTTGCCGGTGCTCTCCATCGCTGCGGCCTTCTCCCGCTCGGTGGACGTCAAAGCCGGGCCGCTGACCATCCGGGACGTTGCCGGGCTGTACATCTTCGACAACACGCTGCTCTCCGTCAAGGTCACCGGGGCTCAGGTCCGGGACTATCTGGAGTGGTCCGCGCGGTACTTCAAGCCGGTGTTCAGCAGCCCGGCACGCGCCGCCGACGTTACCAACGCTGCCACCGCGATGGCGCCGGGCGGGACGCCGGACTACAACTACGACGTTGTCTACGGTCTTGACGCAGCACTGAACTACGAGATCGACCTTGCCAAACCGGTGGGGGAGCGGATCACCGGGCTGCGCTACGGTGGCGAGGTCCTTCGGCGGGACCAGGAATTCGCGCTGGCCATCAACAACTACCGGCAAAGCGGCGGCGGCAACTTCCCGGCAGTCATGGCGGCTCCGGTACTCTCCAACAGCCAGCAGGAGATCCGGCAGCGGATTATCGACTACGTTGTGGATCACGGCACCCTGGACGTTTCGGTGTTCAGCCAGGACAACTGGCGGCTGACCGTCAACGGCGCGGCACTCACCGTCACCGCCTAGCCGGCCCGGGTTAACCCGGACGATTTAACCCGGACAGGCTAGATCCCGCGCCGGCACGTGCCGGCACGTGCCGGCGCGTGACGGCCCGCGCCGGCACGTGCCGTCACGCGCCGTGCCGCGCCGCGGCATGCTGTTCGTTCAATTCGGAGATGTCCGCGACCACGGCGTCGAGGGCGGCGGCGAAGGCATCGGCGTCCACAAACGCGCTGTAGCCATGCTCGCCCGCGCCCAGGGCAATCCTGCGCCCGGTGATGCTGCGGTCCACATAGACCGGCCATGGCCTGGTACTTCCCAGCGGGGTGATCGTGCCGCGTTCGTAGCCGGTGGCGCCAAGGGCGACCTCCGCACTGGGAAGGGACAGTTTGTTGACACCAAGCAGCGCGCGCAGCTTGGGCCAGGAAATCTGCCGGTCGCCCGGGATGAGCGCAAAGAGGAAGCTGCCGTCCTTGTGTTTGACCACAAGGGACTTCACGATATCCGCGGGCTGAATTCCGAGGATATCGGCCGCCTCCTCGAGGCTTTTCGCGGCTTGGCGTTCCACCAGACGGATGCTGAGGCCACGGGCGGCGGCGTCCGCCAGGAACCGCTCCCGGCCGGTGCCGCCACGAGCGTCCGCCGCCGCGCCTGGATCGTTCATGGTGGGCTCATTGACCAAACTCAGTCGCGGAACAGCAGGAGCGCTTCGCCCTGGCCTCCGCCGCCGCACAGCGACACGGCAGCCTTGCCGCTGCCTCTCCGCTTCAGCTCGTGCGCCGCATGCAGGGCCAGCCGGGCGCCGGAGGCGCCGATCGGGTGGCCCAGGGCGATCGCGCCGCCGTGGATGTTGCACTGCGCCAGCGGGTAGCCGAGGTCCTTGAGCGACTGCACGGCCACCGAACCGAAAGCCTCGTTGATCTCGATGAAGTCCAGGTCCGCGGCAGACCAGCCGGCTTTCTGCAGCGCGCTGGCAATCGCGTTGGCGGGCTGGGAGTGCAGCGAGTTGTCCGGGCCGGCCACCTGCCCGGGCTTGCCGACGACGGCCAGGTACTCAAGGCCGTTCTCTTCGGCAAACTTCCGTGAGGAGAGCACGAGGGCGGAGGCGCCGTCGGACAGGGGGGAGGAATTGCCCGCCGTGATGGTGCCGTCGGTGACGAACGCCGCCCGCAGGCCCGCCAGTGAGCCGACAGTTGTGTCCGGCCGGATCCCCTCGTCCGAGGCCAGGACAATCGGCTCGCCTTTGCGCTGCTTGACGCTGATGGGGGCGATTTCGCCGTCGAACACACCGTCCTTGGCGGCCCGCGCGGCGCGCTGGTGGGACGCTGCCGCCACTTCGTCCTGGGAGCTGCGGTCAATGCCCAGCGAAAGGTTCTTGGTCTCGGTGGACAGGCCCATGGATTGCCCGTCGAAAGCGTCGGTCAGGCCGTCGTGCGCTGCAACATCCAGGGCCTGGATGGACCCGTAGGTCCAGCCCTGCCGGGAACCGGGGAGGATGTGCGGCGCGCGGGACATCGACTCCTGGCCGCCGGCTATAACAACGGCGGCGTCGCCGCTGCGGATCATTCGGGCCGCGTCGATGACGGCAGTTAGCCCGGACAGGCAGACCTTGTTGATGGTCACACTGGGAACGTTCCAGCCGAGTCCGGCCGCGATGGCGCTCTGCCGTGCAGGGTTCTGGCCCGCGCCGGCCTGCAGCACCTGTCCCATGATGACAGAGTCCACCTGCTCGGCCTTTACACCGCTGGCGGCCAGGGCCGCCCGGATGGCGTGTGCGCCGAGTTCTACGGCCGTGAAACTTGCGAGCTGGCCGTTGAGGCGCCCCTGGGGGGTGCGGGCGGCGGCGAGGATGACAACATCATTGTTGTCTGCAGAGTGGCTCATGGTTGTCTCTTCCAATCGTGAACGTTGTACAGCAAGGCTATCGTGACCCCAGTCACGGGGCCATCCGGCGGCCTGTGGCACAGGGGGTGGACACCCCAGCCGGGAGCCGGGTCCAGTGCTTGCAATCGCGGGCGAAGTGGGGTAGACAAGTAGGTTGCTTTGCCGTATCGTAGATATTTGCGTCTTCCCTGTTTACCTTCAGCCTTCATATAGCGGTGGGCTTAGCCTGGCAGCTGCGCCATCATTGTGCCGTCTACAACGTGCACCACCATGGCCAGCGCGGGTCCCGGGTCATATAGCGGAACCGGACTGGTAGCACTGCGGAGTCACTCCGCAGGGTGCATAGCGGGGGAGATCTGAAAACGCCTGAAGGTCTGTGGAAGGATCCCTCTTGGTCGCCTCGAGCACCTCTAATGTAAACAACGCTGCAACCGCTATCAATGCCGACAGTACCGACGGTGCAACCCGCCGGCTCTCATTCGCAAAGATTCACGAACCTCTTGACGTTCCGAACCTGCTTGCCCTGCAGACGGACAGCTTTGACTGGCTGGTCGGAAACGAACGCTGGCAGGCACGCGTCGCCAAAGCCGTCGAAGAAGGCGACCTCAGCGTCGCCTCCTCCTCGGGTTTGTCGGACATCTTTGAAGAGATCTCCCCGATCGAGGATTTCCAGGGCACCATGTCCCTGAGCTTCTCGGAGCCGGAGTTCGCTGATCCGAAGTACACCATGGCTGAATGCAAGGACCGGGACGCAACGTACTCGGCTCCGCTGTATGTCAAGGCCGAATTCATGAACAACAACACGGGCGAAATCAAGCAGCAGACCGTGTTCATGGGTGACTTCCCGCTGATGACCGAGAAGGGCACCTTCGTCGTCAACGGCACCGAGCGTGTTGTTGTCTCGCAGCTGGTCCGTTCCCCGGGCGCCTACTTTGAGCGCACCGCCGACAAGACCAGCGACAAGGACATCTTCACCGCGAAGATCATCCCGTCCCGCGGCGCCTGGTTTGAACTCGAAATCGACAAGCGCGACCAGGTCGGCGTTCGCCTCGACCGTAAGCGCAAGCAGTCCGTCACGGTGCTGCTGAAGGCCCTCGGCTGGACCGAAGGCCAGATCCTCGAAGAGTTCGGCCAGTACGACTCCATGCGCGCAACGCTGGAGAAGGACGCCACCGAAACCCGCGAAGATGCCTTGCTGGACATCTACCGGAAGCTGCGACCGGGCGAGCCGCCCACGGTCGAGGCTGCCCAGTCCCTGCTGGACAACCTGTACTTCAACTCCAAGCGCTACGATCTGGCCAAGGTTGGCCGCTACAAGATCAACCGCAAGCTCGGCATCGACCGCTCCCTTGGTGACAAGGAAGCCTCAGTGCTGCACGTTGAAGACATCGTCGCCATGATCAAGTTCCTCGTTGCCCTGCACGCCGGTGAGAAGACCCTCACGGGTAAGCGCGACGGCCAGGACCACGAGCTCCGTGTGGAGATCGATGACATCGACCACTTCGGCAACCGCCGTATCCGCGCCGTCGGCGAGCTCATCGAGAACCAGGTCCGCACCGGCCTGTCCCGGATGGAGCGCGTTGTCCGCGAACGGATGACGACCCAGGACGTCGAGGCCATCACGCCGCAGACCCTGATCAACATCCGTCCCGTTGTGGCAGCGATCAAGGAGTTCTTCGGAACCTCCCAGCTGTCCCAGTTTATGGACCAGAACAACCCGCTCTCGGGTCTGACCCACAAGCGCCGCCTGTCCGCACTCGGCCCGGGCGGTCTGTCCCGTGACCGTGCAGGCATGGAAGTCCGAGACGTTCACCCGTCCCACTACGGACGTATGTGCCCCATCGAAACTCCTGAAGGCCCGAACATCGGCCTGATCGGTTCGCTGGCGTCCTACGGGCGGATCAACCCGTTCGGATTCATCGAAACCCCGTACCGCCTCGTGGCTGAAGGGGTCGTCTCCGACGAGGTCGAGTACCTCACGGCCGATGACGAAGCTGAAGTCCTGATTGCACAGGCCAACGCTCCGCTCGATCAGAACAAGAAGTTCGCCGAGGATACCGTCCTCGTGCGTGCCCGTGGTGGTGGAGGCGAGCCCGTGCTGGTTCCCGCCGCCGAGGTCGAGTTCATGGACGTCTCCCCGCGCCAGATGGTGTCAGTGGCTACCGCCCTGATCCCGTTCCTCGAGCATGACGATGCCAACCGCGCACTTATGGGTGCCAACATGCAGCGCCAGGCCGTGCCGCTGGTCCGTTCCGAGGCGCCGTTCGTCGGCACCGGCATGGAGCGTGCCGCAGCCGTCGACGCCGGTGACGTCACCATCGCGAAGAAGGCAGGTGTGGTGACCGAGGTCTCCGCTGAGCTGGTCATCGTGTTGAACGACGACGGTACGGAAACCAACTACCGCATCAACAAGTTCGCCCGCTCCAACCAGGGCAACTGCTACAACAACCGCGTTCTGGTGAACGAAGGCCAGCGCCTGGAAGTCGGCGGCATCATCGCTGACGGCCCGGCAACGGACCAGGGCGAACTGGCCCTCGGTAAGAACCTGCTCGTGGCATTTATGTCATGGGAAGGCCACAACTTCGAGGATGCCATCATCCTGTCCCAGCGGATCGTGGCTGAGGACGTTCTTTCCTCCATCCACATCGAGGAGCACGAGATCGACGCCCGCGACACCAAGCTTGGTGCCGAGGAAATCACCCGTGACATCCCCAACGTGTCCGAGGAAGTCCTCGCAGGCCTGGACGAGCGCGGCATCATCCACATCGGTGCCGAGGTTGAAGCAGGCGACATCCTGGTCGGAAAGGTCACCCCGAAGGGCGAGACCGAGCTGACCCCGGAAGAGCGCCTGCTGCGCGCCATCTTCGGTGAGAAGTCCCGCGAAGTGCGTGACACCTCCCTGAAGGTTCCGCACGGTGAGTCGGGCACCGTCATCGGTGTCCGCGTCTTCGACCGCGACAACGACGACGAGCTGCCCCCGGGCGTCAACCAGCTGGTCCGGGTGTACGTCGCTGCCAAGCGCAAGATCACCGACGGCGACAAGCTTGCCGGCCGTCACGGCAACAAGGGTGTTATCTCCAAGATCCTTCCGATCGAGGACATGCCCTTCCTTGCCGACGGTACCCCCGTTGATATTGTCCTGAACCCGCTGGGTGTTCCGGGCCGTATGAACGTCGGCCAGGTGCTGGAAACGCACCTCGGCTGGGTTGCCAAGACCGGCTGGAAGATCGAGGGCGAGCCCGAGTGGGTCAAGCAGCTGCCGAACCTGCCGCGCGAGAGTGGCCAGACCACTGTCGCTACGCCGGTCTTCGATGGTGCGCGGGAAGAGGAAATCACCGGTCTCCTCGACTCCACCAACGTCACCCGCGACGGCGTCCGCCTGATCAACTCCTCAGGCAAAACCCGCCTCTTCGACGGCCGCTCCGGCGAGCCGTTCCCGGATCCGATCTCGGTCGGCTACATGTACATCCTGAAACTCCACCACCTGGTGGACGACAAGATCCACGCGCGCTCCACCGGCCCGTACTCCATGATCACGCAGCAGCCGCTGGGTGGTAAGGCACAGTTCGGTGGCCAGCGCTTCGGTGAAATGGAAGTGTGGGCGCTCGAAGCTTACGGTGCCGCTTACACGCTTCAGGAACTTCTCACGATCAAGTCGGATGATATCCACGGTCGTGTGAAGGTCTACGAAGCCATCGTCAAGGGCGAGAACATCCCCGAGCCGGGCGTTCCTGAGTCCTTCAAGGTCTTGATCAAGGAAATGCAGTCGCTGTGCCTGAACGTGGAAGTTCTTTCCACGGACGGAACCACAATTGAAATGCGTGACTCTGATGACGCAGTCTTCACGGCTGCGGAAGAACTGGGCATCGATCTGTCTCGTGCAGAGCCCAGTTCCGTAGAAGAGGTTTAGCAGGCGTCCGACGGCGGGTGGTCCCCATCCGCCGTCGGCACCTCCCTCTTCCCGTAACCCAAGACTTCAGAATTTAGAGAACAAGAGAGAACAGGGACCATATGTCCAGCGAATCCTCCTTCGGCCTCATGCAGATCGGCCTCGCCACCGCGGAAGACATCCGTGGCTGGTCTTACGGCGAGGTTAAGAAGCCGGAAACCATCAATTACCGCACGCTCAAGCCTGAGAAGGACGGCCTCTTCTGCGAGAAGATCTTCGGCCCGTCCCGCGACTGGGAGTGCTACTGCGGTAAGTACAAGCGCGTGCGCTTCAAGGGCATCATCTGCGAGCGGTGTGGCGTTGAAGTCACCCGCGCCAAGGTGCGCCGTGAGCGTATGGGCCACATCGAGCTGGCCGCCCCGGTCACGCACATCTGGTACTTCAAGGGTGTTCCGTCCCGTCTGGGCTACCTCCTTGACCTGGCACCGAAGGACCTCGAAAAGGTCATTTACTTCGCCGCCTACATGATCACGAGCGTCGACGCCGACAGCCGCCACGAAGAACTGCCCAACCTCCAGGTTGAGCACGATATCGAGAAGAAGCAGCTGATCGACAACCGCGACTCCGACATCGCCACGATCGCCCGCGACCTCGAGAACGAGCTTGCCCGTCTCGAAGGCGAAGGCGCCAAGGCTGCCGACAAGAAGAAGGCCCGCGACTCCGCCGACCGCCAGATGGCTAACGTCCGCAAGCGCGCGGATGCTGAAATCGAGCGCCTCGAGCAGGTCTGGGACCGGTTCAAGAACCTCAAGGTCGCCGACCTCGAAGGTGACGAAGGCCTGTACCGCGAACTGCGTGACCGCTACGGCATGTACTTCGAAGGCTCCATGGGTGCCGAGGCGATCAAGAAGCGTCTTGAGAACTTCGACATGCAGGCCGAGTCGGACATGCTCCGGGACATCATCGCCAACGGCAAGGGCCAGCGCAAGACCCGAGCCCTGAAGCGGCTCAAGGTGGTCAACGCCTTCCTGACGACCAACAACAGCCCGCTCGGCATGGTGCTGGACGCGGTCCCGGTGATCCCGCCGGAACTGCGCCCGATGGTCCAGCTGGACGGCGGCCGCTTCGCGACCTCCGACCTCAACGACCTCTACCGCCGCGTGATCAACCGCAACAACCGGCTCAAGCGCCTGCTTGACCTCGGCGCTCCGGAGATCATCGTCAACAACGAGAAGCGGATGCTTCAGGAAGCCGTTGACAGCCTCTTCGACAACGGCCGCCGCGGCCGTCCGGTCACCGGACCGGGCAACCGTCCGCTGAAGTCACTGTCCGACATGCTCAAGGGCAAGCAGGGCCGGTTCCGCCAGAACCTCCTCGGCAAGCGCGTTGACTACTCCGGCCGTTCGGTCATCGTCGTCGGCCCGCAGCTGAAGCTGCACCAGTGTGGTCTGCCGAAGCAGATGGCGCTGGAGCTCTTCAAGCCGTTCGTGATGAAGCGCCTGGTTGACCTCAACCACGCGCAGAACATCAAGTCGGCCAAGCGGATGGTTGAGCGTTACCGCCCGCAGGTCTGGGACGTCCTCGAAGAGATCATCACCGAGCACCCCGTGCTGCTGAACCGTGCACCCACCCTGCACCGTCTCGGCATCCAGGCGTTCGAACCGCAGCTTGTTGAAGGCAAGGCAATCCAGCTTCACCCGCTGGTTTGTGGCGCCTTCAACGCCGACTTCGACGGCGACCAGATGGCAGTGCACCTGCCGCTGAGCCCCGAAGCCCAGGCGGAAGCCCGGATCCTGATGCTGTCCTCGAACAACATCCTGAAGCCGTCCGACGGCCGCCCGGTGACCCTGCCGTCGCAGGATATGATCATCGGTCTCTACCACCTGACCACCAAGCGTGTCGGTTCAGCTGGCGAAGGCCGGATCTTCTCCTCGGTGTCGGAAGCCATCATGGCGTACGACCTGCACGAGCTGCACCTGAACTCCCAGGTCAAGATCCGGCTGGAGGGCTTTGTCCCTTACGCCGGCTGGGAAGCTCCGGAAGGCTACGAGCCGGGTCAGACCGTGCTCGTCCAGACCTCCCTGGGCCAGGTCCTCTTCAACGAGACCCTGCCCGCGGACTACCCGTGGGTGGAGAACGTTGCGGACAAGGGCGAACTGTCCACGATCGTCAACGATCTCGCAGAGCGCTACCCGAAGGTGATCACGGCGGCAACGCTGGACAACCTGAAGGATGCCGGTTTCTACTGGGCCACCCGGTCCGGCGTTACCGTCGCCATCTCCGACATCGAGGTACCCAAGGACAAGCCGCGGATCCTCGCCGGTTACGAGACCATGGCTGCCAAGATCCAGGGACAGTACGACAAGGGCCTGATCGACGACGACGAGCGTCGCCAGGAACTGATCGAGATCTGGAACAAGGCAACCAACGAAATCGCCCAGGCGATGCGTGACAGCCTGTCGCCGATGAACACCATCAACCGCATGGTCTCCTCGGGCGCACGTGGTAACTGGATGCAGGTTCGCCAGATCGCGGGTATCCGTGGCCTGGTGGCTAACCCTAAGGGCGAGATCATCCCGCGTCCGATCAAGTCCTCCTACCGCGAGGGCCTGTCGGTGCTGGAATACTTCATCGCCACGCACGGTGCCCGTAAGGGTCTGGCCGATACCGCACTGCGTACCGCCAACTCGGGTTACCTGACCCGCCGTCTGGTGGACGTCTCGCAGGACGTTATCGTTCGGGAAGAAGACTGCGGCACCGAGCGCGGCCTGATGACCGCCATTGCCGTGGCTGACGCCAACGGTGAGCTGGTCCTGGACGAGAACGTTGAGAACAGCGCGTACGCCCGGACCCTGGCCGTGGATGTCGTTGACTCCAAGGGCAAGGTTCTGGCAGCGGGCGGCACCGACTGCGGCGACGTTGTTATTGCCGAACTGTTCGCCGCCGGCATCACCGAGGTCAAGGTCCGCTCCGTACTCACCTGTGAGTCCAGCGTCGGCACCTGCGCCCTGTGCTACGGCCGTTCGCTCGCCACTGGTAAGACCGTCGACATCGGAGAGGCCGTGGGCATCATCGCCGCACAGTCCATCGGTGAGCCGGGTACCCAGCTGACGATGCGTACGTTCCACACCGGTGGTGCTGTCTCCTCCAGCGGCGGCGACGACATCACCCAGGGTCTGCCCCGTATCCAGGAGCTCTTTGAAGCCCGTACTCCGAAGGGTGTCGCGCCGATTGCTGAAGCAGCCGGCCGGATCACCATCGAAGAGTCCGAGCGCCAGATGCGCCTGGTCATCACCCCGGATGACGGATCCGAAGAGATCGCTTACCCGGTGCTGCGCCGTTCACGTCTTCTCATCGAAGACGGCGATCACGTCAGCGTCGGCCAGAAGCTCATCAACGGTCCGGTCGACCCCAAGCAGGTTCTGCGCATCATGGGCCCCCGGGCCGCGCAGAAGTTCCTGGTGGACGAAGTCCAGGGTGTGTACCGCAGCCAGGGCATCGGTATCCACGACAAGCACGTCGAGGTTATCGTCCGCCAGATGCTGCGCCGCGTCACTGTCATCGAGTCCGGCGAATCGGATCTGCTGCCCGGCGAGCTCGCCGAGCGCAGCCGCTTCGAAGATGCCAACCGCCGTGTTGTGTCCGAGGGCAAGACGCCGGCTTCCGGCCGTCCCGAGCTGATGGGCATCACCAAGGCGTCCCTGGCGACCGAGTCCTGGCTGTCCGCAGCTTCCTTCCAGGAAACCACCCGCGTCCTGACGCAGGCGGCCATGGAAGGCAAGAGCGATCCGCTGCTCGGCCTGAAGGAAAACGTCATCATCGGTAAGCTCATCCCGGCCGGCACGGGTCTCCCGCGCTACACCGAGGTCACGGTGGAGCCCACTGAAGAAGCAAAGGCCAATCTGTTTACCGGCCCCAGCGCGTTCAGTGACTTCTCCTACGATTCCCTGGGCGGCGACGGAGCTCCTGAGTTCCACGCCATCCCGCTGGATGACTACGACCTGGGCAGCGACTTCCGCTAAGCCGCCAGGTCGACGTCGGGCCCCGTCACCGCTCCGCCTAACAGCGGAGCGGAGGCGGGGCCTTTGCGTTTGCTGGGTTCGATTAAGGGCTGGCAGCGGGCCGTGTTAGACTTGAAACTAATTGTTATTGTGGCAGTGGATGAGTGCGCCGGTTACAGCTGAAAGGCTGGGCCAGGACGACGTTTCCGGTTTGCAGGGTTCTTGTGCAACGTATGCCACATTTTCGCATGCCTAGGGGCAAGGGCGGACATTAGTCCGCGGATCCCGGCGTGCGGCCCGACTATTAAGGCTTCGCCTCAGCTGCTCTGGAGAGAACTTCAAAGCTCGAGCGGCGGGGCGCAGCGACAAGAGAGCGGCCGCCAACGGCCGCTCCGGATAAAACGGAGAACACGAGAGTGCCTACGATTAACCAGCTGGTCCGCAAGGGCCGCACGCCTAAGGTCAAGAAGACCAAGGCCCCCGCGCTTAACGGCAGCCCGATGCGCCGCGGTGTTTGCACCCGCGTCTACACAACAACCCCGAAGAAGCCGAACTCGGCTCTGCGTAAGGTTGCACGTGTCCGCCTCAACGGTGGCGTTGAAGTTACCGCCTACATCCCCGGCGTGGGCCACAACCTGCAGGAGCACTCCATTGTGCTCGTCCGTGGTGGTCGCGTTAAGGACCTTCCGGGTGTCCGCTACAAGATCGTCCGTGGTGCCCTCGATACCCAGGGTGTCAAGAACCGTAAGCAGGCTCGTAGCCGCTACGGCGCAAAGATGGAGAAGAAGTAATATGCCTCGCAAGGGTCCGGCCCCCAAGCGGCCGCTAGTTCTAGATCCCGTTTACGGCTCCCCGCTGGTCACCCAGTTGATCAACAAGGTGCTCGTTGACGGCAAGAAGTCCACCGCCGAGCGTATCGTTTACGGTGCACTCGAAGGTGCTCGTGCCAAGTCCGGCGGCGACCCGGTTGCAGCCCTCAAGAAGGCCATGGAGAACGTCAAGCCTTCCCTCGAGGTCCGCTCCCGCCGCGTCGGTGGCGCTACCTACCAGGTTCCGGTTGAGGTCAAGCCGGGCCGCTCCACCGCCCTCGCCCTGCGCTGGCTGGTTGGGTACTCCAAGGCCCGCCGCGAGAAGACGATGACCGAGCGCCTCCAGAACGAAATTCTGGATGCCTCCAACGGTCTCGGTGCCGCTGTGAAGCGCCGCGAAGACACCCACAAGATGGCCGAGTCCAACAAGGCCTTCGCACACTACCGCTGGTAATACTTCCCGGACGCCGCCGGCTCAACCGAGCCGGCGGCGGACGTGCAGTCCATCCGAAAGGGAGACACCGTGGCACAGGACGTGCTTACTGACCTTAGCAAGGTCCGCAATATCGGCATTATGGCCCACATTGATGCCGGCAAGACCACTACTACCGAGCGCATCCTGTTTTACACAGGTGTGAACCACAAAATCGGCGAAACGCACGACGGCGCTTCGACGACTGACTGGATGGAACAGGAAAAGGAACGCGGCATTACCATCACGTCTGCCGCCGTGACCTGCTTCTGGGAGAACAACCAGATCAACATCATTGACACCCCCGGGCACGTTGACTTCACTGTTGAGGTGGAGCGCTCCTTGCGCGTCCTCGACGGTGCCGTTGCCGTGTTCGATGGCAAGGAAGGTGTGGAGCCGCAGTCTGAGACTGTCTGGCGCCAGGCGGACAAGTACAACGTCCCGCGCATCTGCTTCGTCAACAAGATGGACAAGCTCGGTGCTGATTTCTACTTCACCGTAGATACCATCATCAGCCGCCTCGGCGCCAAGCCGCTGGTTATGCAGCTGCCGATCGGCGCCGAGAACGACTTCGTCGGCGTCGTCGACCTGCTCTACATGCGCGCACTGGTGTGGCCCGGCGACTCCAAGGGTGACGTCACCATGGGTGCCAAGTACGAGATCCGCGAGATCCCGGCGGACCTCCAGGAAAAGGCCGAGGAGTACCGCGCAACGCTCGTTGAGACCGTAGCGGAGTCCTCCGAAGAGCTGATGGAGAAGTACCTCGAAGGTGAAGAAATCACCACCGATGAACTCAAGGCCGGCATCCGAAAGATGACGATCAACTCCGAGCTGTACCCGGTCTTCTGCGGCTCCGCGTTCAAGAACCGCGGCGTCCAGCCGATGCTCGATGCCGTGGTGGACTACCTGCCGAACCCGCTCGACGTCCCGCCGATGATCGGTCACGATCCCCGCGACGAAGAGAAGGAACTGACGCGCAAGCCGTCTTCCGAGGAGCCGTTCTCGGCTCTGGCGTTCAAGATCGCAACGCACCCGTTCTTCGGTCAGCTCACATTCATCCGCGTGTACTCCGGTCACGTGGAGGCAGGCTCCCAGGTGGTCAACTCCACCAAGGGCAAGAAGGAGCGCATCGGCAAGCTGTTCCAGATGCACGCCAACAAGGAAATGCCCGTTGAGGGCGCTACCGCCGGCCACATCTACGCAGCGATCGGTCTGAAGGACACCACCACGGGCGACACCCTGTGTGACTCTTCGAACCAGATCGTCCTGGAGTCCATGAGCTTCCCGGAGCCCGTGATCTCTGTTGCGATCGAGCCGAACACCAAGGGCGACCAGGAGAAGCTTTCCACGGCCATCCAGAAGCTCTCCGCTGAGGACCCGACCTTCCAGGTCTCCCTCAACGAGGACACGGGCCAGACCATCATCGCCGGCATGGGCGAACTCCACCTGGATATCCTGGTGGACCGCATGCGCCGCGAATTCAAGGTCGAGGCGAACGTGGGCAAGCCCCAGGTCGCTTACCGCGAAACCATCAAGCGTGCTGTGGAGCGTCACGACTACACACACAAGAAGCAGACCGGTGGTTCGGGCCAGTTCGCTAAGATCCAGATTGCGATCGAGCCGCTGGACACGTCCGAGGGCGAGATGTACGAGTTCTCGAACAAGGTCACCGGCGGCCGCATTCCGCGCGAATACATTCCCTCGGTTGACGCTGGCATCCAGTCTGCGCTGAACGACGGCGTCCTGGCCGGCTACCCGGTTGTCGGCATCAAGGCCACGCTGATTGACGGCGCGTACCACGACGTTGACTCCTCGGAAATGGCGTTCAAGATCGCCGGGCGGATGGCTTTCAAGGAAGCTGCACGCAAGGCGAACCCCGTTCTGCTCGAACCGCTGATGGATGTCGAGGTCCGCACCCCTGAGGAATACATGGGTGAAGTTATCGGTGACCTCAACTCCCGCCGCGGCCAGATGCAGTCCATGGAAGACGCACAGGGTGTTAAGGTCATCCGTGCGCACGTCCCGCTGTCCGGCATGTTCGGCTACATCGGTGACCTGCGCTCGAAGACCCAGGGCCGTGCTGTGTACTCCATGACGTTCAACAGCTACGCCGAGGTCCCGAAGGCAGTCGCCGACGAGATCATCCAGAAGAACCGCGGCGAGTAGCCTCCAAGGCTTCCGCAGCAACAAACTCGGGTGCGTTTCCGGTTCCGGAAATTCACCTGGTGCAGGTGGCCGGCTTCGGTCCGCCGGACCGGCCACCAGCACCGACAGGCTCAAGGGACTAGTATTAGTTCCTGAATCTGCAATTTCATCAATCCAAAGCCCCCCAAGTAGACTTACTGAAGTTTCGCCGCGACAAGCGCGGTCGAAGGGTAAGTCATTTGAAAACGTTCTAGGAGGAACCTGTGGCAAAGGCAAAGTTCGAGCGGACTAAGCCGCACGTTAACATCGGCACCATTGGTCACGTTGACCACGGTAAGACGACGTTGACGGCCGCGATTTCCAAGGTGCTGTACGACAAGTACCCGACTCTCAACGAGCAGCGCGACTTCGCGTCCATTGACTCTGCTCCCGAAGAGCGTCAGCGCGGCATTACCATCAACATCTCCCACGTTGAGTACCAGACCGAGAAGCGCCACTACGCACACGTAGACGCTCCGGGTCACGCTGACTACATCAAGAACATGATCACCGGTGCCGCACAGATGGACGGTGCGATCCTTGTGGTTGCCGCCACTGACGGCCCGATGGCTCAGACCCGCGAGCACGTTCTGCTGGCCCGCCAGGTTGGCGTTCCCTACCTGCTGGTCGCGCTGAACAAGTCGGACATGGTCGATGACGAAGAGCTCCTCGACCTCGTCGAAATGGAAGTTCGCGAGCTGCTTTCGGCTCAGGGCTTCGATGGCGACAACGCCCCGGTTGTGCGCGTTTCCGGTCTGAAGGCCCTCGAAGGCGACCCGGTTTGGGTCAAGTCCGTCGAGGACCTCATGGAAGCTGTCGACGAGTCCGTTCCGGACCCCGTCCGTGACCGTGACAAGCCGTTCCTGATGCCGATCGAAGATGTCTTCACGATCACCGGCCGTGGCACCGTTGTTACGGGCCGCGCCGAGCGTGGAACCCTCGCCATCAACTCCGAGGTCGAGATCGTCGGCATCCGCCCGGTCCAGAAGACCACGGTTACCGGTATCGAGATGTTCCACAAGCAGCTCGACGAAGCATGGGCCGGCGAGAACTGTGGCCTCCTGCTCCGCGGTCTGAAGCGTGACGATGTTGAGCGTGGCCAGGTTGTCGTCAAGCCGGGTTCCATCACCCCGCACACCGACTTCGAGGCTAACGTCTACATCCTCTCCAAGGACGAAGGCGGGCGTCACAACCCGTTCTACTCCAACTACCGCCCGCAGTTCTACTTCCGCACCACGGACGTAACCGGCGTCATCACCCTGCCGGAAGGCACGGAAATGGTTATGCCCGGCGACAACACTGAAATGAGCGTTGCGCTCATCCAGCCCATCGCCATGGAAGACGGCCTCGGCTTCGCTATCCGCGAAGGCGGCCGCACAGTTGGTTCGGGACGCGTTACCAAGATCCTCAAGTAATACTTGCTGATCCAAGTTAGTCGCTGACCGGTCCGGCCGCCTGACGGCCGCCGTGAAGCAAGGAACAGCCCCGCTGCAGTGCAGCGGGGCTGTTCCTTTTAACGTCCTGCTACCGTTGCAGGTGAAGAGAGGAGTCCGGCATGGAATGGATCATTTTCCTCGTGGTTGTGCTCGCTGTCGTCGTGGGCGGCTTGTGGGCCAAGAGGTACTTCCGGCACGAAATCGAGCGGGCGAAGCGGATCGACCGCGCCAACAAGCGCCAGTAGCCGCGCCGGCGGGCTAGGGCTCGGATCGACTTTTCCGGGCCCGGCTTAGTGCCTGATACCAGTAGAACGAGTCCTTGGGCGTGCGCTCCTGGGTGTCAAAATCCACGTGGATCAGGCCGAAGCGCTGGGAGTAGCCGGCCGCCCATTCAAAGTTGTCCATCAGGGTCCACACGTAGTAGCCAAGCAATTCAACGTCCTCGGCGACGCCGCCAGGCGCCGTGGCATCCAGGGCGTGGCCCAGATGGGCCGCGATGTAATCGATCCGGTCGGCATCCGCTATGGCGCCGGAGACGTGGTCGGGCTCTGGAAAGCTGGCGCCGCTTTCGGTGATATACAGCGGGGGCAGCGCTGCTCCATAGCGGTCTTTCAGCTCACGGAGCAGCAGGCCCAGGTGCTCCGGTGCCACCGGCCAGCCAAAGCCAGTGGTCGGGTACTCCGGGAATGCCACCAGGTGGAAGGGCATCTTCAGCATGGCGTCCACGTTGCCCGCGGGGGTGTCGCCCTGGCCGCGTCCGGTCGCGACCTTCACCGGATAGTAATAGTTCAGCCCGTAAAAATCGAGGGGCTGGTGGATGGTCCGGAGGTCTTCGTCGGAGGCATTGCCGAGTGCGCGGAACCAGGGCCTCGCGATCAGCGGGACCTTCGGGTACCGCCCCAGGAGGATCGGATCCGCATAGACCCGGTTAAGCACCAGGTCAAAGATGTCGGCAAGCATCCGGTCCGTGACCGAGCGGCCGGCCGGCCGCACCGGTGAGTGCAGGTTGGTGACACCCACGGCGCCGGCGACTCCCTCGGCCCGCAGCGCCTGTACGGCGAGGCCGTGGCCCAGGAGCTGGTGGTGGACGGCGGGCAGGGAGTCAAAGAGCAGCTCCCGGCCGGGCGCGTGCACCCCCAGGGCGTAGCCGTTGAGCGTCACGGATGCCGGTTCGTTCAGCGTTACCCACTGTGTTACACGATCACCGAACCGGCGGCCGGCGGCCGCACTGTACTCCGCGAAGCGCTCCGCTGTGGAACGGTTCAGCCAGCCGCCCCGGTGTTCGAGCGGCAGCGGGGTGTCCCAATGGTACAAGGTCGCCATCGGAGCGATACCGGCCGCGAGCAGCTGGTCAATGAGCCGGTCGTAAAAGTCCAGCCCCTCGGTGTTGAACGGCCCGGACCCCTCCGGCTGGATGCGGGGCCAGGAGAGCGAGAAGCGGTAGGAATCGACGCCGAGAGTGCGCATCAGCTCGACGTCTTCGGGAGTGCGGTTGTAGTGGTCGCAGGCGACGGCGGGGGAGTGGCCGTCCCGGATGCTGCCGGGTTTCTGAACAAAGGCGTCCCAGCCGGAGGGGCCGCGGCCGCCGGCGTCCAGCGAACCTTCGATCTGGAAGGCGGCCGAGGCGACGCCCAACAGGAAATCCGGGCTCAAGCGGTCGGCAAGAGCCTGCAGCGCCACAGCATCCTGCACGGTCATCTGCCCATCATCCCCACGCTCCCTGCTGAAGGCAATGAGTGTCCATCCGTTCCGGCGTCGGCCGGGCCGAAAGACTGCCGCCGGCGCGGTGCCCGGACCGCCCGCTGCGGCTGCCGATTCGCTTCTGCCCATAAATTCCGGCATACTAGATGAGTTGTTCAAGCGCTCTTTCGCGTCCCGATCCGGATAATGCCGGGTGCCAGGGTCCAAGTAGGAGACCAAACATAACCCACTCCCCATGGAACTGCGGATGTGTATGCGTGAAAAGCGCGACACGCCCGACCGCGGGGGTCGGTTACGCCGGCAGGTTGAGGAACCCGGATTTGTCCGGATTCAGCTTGTGCGGCGGGTGGTAGTTACGACTTCAATTGCCTCGGCAGCCACATGCAACACGCAAGTAAACAGAGCAGCCCTCACTGGAGCAGCACTAACTGAAAGAGAGTCAGGCGACATGGCGGGACAAAAAATCCGCATCCGGCTGAAGTCATACGACCACGAGGTCATTGACGTTTCAGCACGGAAGATCGTTGAGACGGTCACGCGCGCAGGCGCCACGGTAGTAGGCCCTGTGCCGCTGCCGACGGAGAAGAACATCTACTGCGTCATCCGCTCTCCGCACAAGTACAAGGACAGCCGTGAGCACTTCGAAATGCGTACTCACAAGCGTCTGATCGACATCATCGACCCCACGCCCAAGGCTGTTGATTCGCTTATGCGTCTCGACCTGCCGGCCGACGTGAACATCGAAATCAAGCTCTAGGGAGGTGCTGAGAGACTATGACCGCAACCCGTAACGTAAAGGGCCTGCTGGGCACGAAGCTCGGCATGACCCAGGTCTGGGACGAGAACAACAAGCTCATCCCCGTCACTGTGGTCCAGGCTGACTCCAACGTCATCACGCAGCTGCGCAATGCAGACACTGATGGCTATGTCGCCGTTCAGATCGGCTACGGCCAGATCGATCCCCGCAAGGTCACCAAGCCGCTGGCTGGTCACTTTGAAAAGGCAGGCGTCACGCCTCGCCGCCACGTCGTCGAACTGCGCACTGCAGATGCTGACTCTTACGAGCTGGGCCAGGAGCTCTCCGTAGAGCTCTTCGAAGCCGGCCAGAAGATCGACGTCGTTGGCACCACCAAGGGTAAGGGCTTCGCCGGTGTAATGAAGCGTCACGGCTTCCACGGCGTTGGTGCTTCCCACGGTGCACACAAGAACCACCGTAAGCCCGGTTCCATCGGTGGCGCATCCACCCCGAGCCGCGTCTTCAAGGGCATGAAAATGGCCGGCCGCATGGGCGCCGTTCGTCACACCACGCTGAACCTCACGGTCCACGCGGTTGACGTCGAGAAGTCGCTGCTCCTGATCAAGGGCGCCGTCCCCGGCGCCCGCGGCCAGGTCGTACTCGTACGCACCGCCGTGAAGGGAGCCTAGTTCAATGACTAGCACTGTCAAGGTTGACCTGCCTGCAGAGATCTTCGACGTACAGACCAACGTGCCGTTGCTGCACCAGGTCGTCGTTGCCCAGCTCGCTGCTGCTCGCCAGGGTACCCACAAGACCAAGACCCGCGCCGAGGTTTCCGGTGCAGGTCGCAAGCCGTTCAAGCAGAAGGGCACCGGCCGCGCCCGTCAGGGTTCAATCCGTGCTCCTCACATGACCGGTGGTGGCGTTGTCCACGGCCCCACGCCGCGTGACTACAGCCAGCGCACCCCCAAGAAGATGATTGCTGCTGCACTGCGCGGCGCTCTCTCTGACCGCGCCCGTAACGGCCGCATCCACGTCGTCGCTGAACTGGTAGCCGGCACCAAGCCGTCCTCCAGCGCTGCACTGGCAACCCTGCGAGGTGTCTCCGAGCGTAAGAACCTGCTCGTTGTCATCGAGCGCGCCAACGACGTTGCTGCACTCTCCGTGCGTAACCTCACGGATGTTCACGTTCTGTACGCAGACCAGCTGAACACCTACGACGTTCTCGTCTCCGATGACGTTGTCTTCACCAAGGCTGCCTACGAAGCATTCGTTGCTGACCGGGCAGTGGCAAAGAACCAGGAGGATGCCAAGTGAGTGCAGCCACCCTCAAGGATCCGCGCGACGTTGTGCTTGCACCCGTCGTCTCGGAAAAGAGCTACGGCCTGATCGACGAGGGCAAGTACACCTTCCTGGTGGACCCCCGCTCGAACAAGACCGAGATCAAGCTGGCCGTGGAGAAAATCTTCTCCGTCAAGGTCGACTCGATCAACACCATCAACCGTGCCGGTAAGCGCAAGCGCACCAAATTCGGATGGGGTACCCGCAAGAACACCAAGCGTGCAATTGTGAGCCTCAAAGAAGGCACTATCGACATCTTCGGCGGTCCGCTCTCGTAGCGGAGACCACTTTAACGAGGAAATAAATTATGGGAATCCGTAAATATAAGCCGACTACCCCGGGCCGTCGCGGCTCGAGCGTAGCGGACTTCACTGAAATCACGCGGTCGACGCCGGAAAAGTCGTTGGTACGTCCCCTCCCGAAAAAGGGTGGCCGTAACAACACCGGTAAGATCACGACCCGTCACAAGGGTGGTGGACACAAGCGCCAGTACCGTCTGATCGACTTCCGTCGCCACGACAAAGACGGCGTCAACGCCCGCGTTGCCGAAATCGAGTACGATCCGAACCGCACGGCTCGCATCGCACTCCTCCACTACGTTGATGGCACCAAGCGTTACATCATCGCCCCGAACAAGCTGTCCCAGGGTGACACGGTGGAAGCAGGTGCCGACGCTGATATCAAGCCCGGCAACAACCTTCCGCTGCGCAACATCCCGGTAGGTACCGTAATCCACGCAGTTGAACTGCGTCCGGGTGGCGGCGCCAAGATGGGCCGCTCTGCCGGCGCATCGATCCAGCTCGTGGCAAAGGAAGGCCGCTTCGCCCAGCTGCGTCTGCCTTCCGGCGAAATCCGCAACGTTGACGTGCGCTGCCGCGCAACCGTCGGCGAGGTCGGCAACGCCGAGCAGTCGAACATCAACTGGGGTAAGGCCGGCCGTATGCGCTGGAAGGGCGTTCGCCCGACCGTCCGTGGTGTCGCCATGAACCCGGTCGACCACCCCCATGGTGGTGGCGAGGGTAAGACGTCCGGTGGACGTCACCCCGTCAACCCGAACGGTAAGCGCGAAGGCCGCACCCGCCGTCCCAACAAAGAGAGCGACAAGCTTATTGTTCGTCGCCGTCGTACTGGCAAGAACAAGCGATAGGAGCCTGGACACATGCCACGCAGCCTGAAAAAAGGTCCTTTCGTTGACCAGCACCTCTTTGTAAAGGTAGCCAGGGAAAACGAAAAGGGCACCAAGAACGTCATCAAGACCTGGTCCCGCCGTTCGATGATCGTCCCCGACATGCTCGGTCACACGATCGCCGTACATGACGGACGCAAGCACATCCCCGTGTTTGTCACTGAGTCGATGGTCGGGCACAAGCTCGGCGAATTCGCTCCCACGCGGACATTCCGCGGCCATGTCAAGGACGACCGTAAGGGCAAGCGCCGCTAGGCGCCTGCACTTACGTCAAAGACGAGAGAAGGAAAGCAATGGAAGCCAAGGCAATTGCGCGTCACATCCGCGTAACGCCTATGAAGGCCCGGCGCGTCGTCAACCTTGTTCGTGGTAAGCAAGCGAATGAGGCTCTGGCAATTCTGAAGTTTGCCCCGCAGGCAGCTTCGGAGCCGGTATTCAAGGTAGTTCAGTCGGCAATCTCCAACGCCCGGGTCCTCGCGGACCGCGACGGCGTGGCGTTTGACGAGGGTGACCTCATCATCAGCGAAATGTATGTTGATGAAGGCCCGACCATGAAGCGGTTTCAGCCGCGAGCCCAGGGTCGTGCATTTCAGATTAAGAAGCGCACGAGCCACATCACCGTGGTAGTCGCTACCCCGGAGAAAGAGGAGGCTCGCTAAGTGGGACAGAAAGTTAACCCGCACGGGTTCCGACTCGGCATCACCACCGATCACGTATCGCACTGGTTTGCTGACAGCACCAAGCCCGGCCAGCGGTACAAGGACTTCGTTCGCGAAGACATCCGGATCCGCCAGCTTATGTCCACGGGCATGGAGCGCGCCGGTATCGCCAAGGTTGAAATCGAGCGCACCCGCGACCGTGTCCGTGTGGATATCCACACTGCACGTCCGGGCATCGTTATCGGCCGCCGCGGTGCAGAAGCAGACCGCATCCGCGGCGAGCTCGAAAAGCTCACCGGCAAGCAGGTTCAGCTGAACATCCTCGAGGTCAAGAACCCCGAGATGGAAGCCCAGCTTGTTGCCCAGGGCGTTGCTGAGCAGCTGACTTCCCGCGTGGCTTTCCGCCGTGCGATGAAGAAGGCCATGCAGTCCGCACAGCGTGCCGGTGCCAAGGGCATCCGGATCGCTTGCTCGGGTCGACTGGGCGGCGCAGAAATGTCCCGCTCGGAGTTCTACCGCGAAGGCCGTGTGCCCCTGCACACCCTCCGCGCGAACATCGACTACGGCTTCTACGAGGCCAAGACCACCTTCGGCCGTATCGGCGTGAAGGTCTGGATCTACAAGGGTGACGTCACCGCCAAGGAACTGGCTCAGCAGGCTGCTGCTGCTCCGTCCCGCGGCCGTGGTGCCAGCGATCGTCCGGGCCGCCCGGGTGGCGCTGACCGTGGTGACCGCCGTCGTCGTAACGATCGCCCGGCTGAGGCTGCACCCGCTGCTGCCGAAGCTCCGGCTGTTGAAGCCGGAGCCGCAGGCACGGCGCAGTCAGTAGAAGGAGGACAGGCTTAAATGCTTATCCCACGTCGAGTCAAGCACCGTAAGCAGCACCACCCGGGTCGTTCCGGCGCTGCAACGGGCGGCACGAAGGTCTCTTTCGGTGAGTGGGGTATCCAGGCTCTGAG
This sequence comes from Arthrobacter sp. AL05, assembly GCF_029960715.1. Taxonomy (NCBI): domain Bacteria; kingdom Bacillati; phylum Actinomycetota; class Actinomycetes; order Micrococcales; family Micrococcaceae; genus Arthrobacter; species Arthrobacter sp. AL05. Next base: position 291,748 of record NZ_JASBRC010000004.1, on the reverse strand, counting down.
CCCGGCATACGTCACCAACCGTCAGATCGAGTCTGCCCGTATCGCGATGACCCGCCACATCAAGCGTGGCGGCAAGGTCTGGATCAACATCTACCCGGACCGTCCGCTGACGAAGAAGCCGGCCGAAACCCGTATGGGTTCCGGTAAGGGTTCTCCGGAATGGTGGGTCTCAAACGTCAAGCCGGGCCGGGTTCTCTTTGAGATCTCCGGGGTCGATGAAGAAACGGCCCGCGAGGCACTGCGCCTGGCGATCCACAAACTCCCGTTGAAGGCACGCATTCTGCGTCGCGAAGGTGGTGAATAGAAATGTCAGTAGGATCCAAGGAACTTGCATCCGCACAGCTGGACGGTTTCGACAACGAGCGACTCGTTGAGGAACTCCGTAAGGCCAAGGAAGAGCTGTTCAACCTGCGTTTCCAGTCCGCCACCGGTCAGCTGGAGAACCACGGTCGGCTGCGCGCGGTAAAGAAGGACATCGCCCGCATCTACACCGTTCTCCGTGAGCGCGAGCTGGGCATTCGTGCCGAGGTTGCCGCACCGGTTGTGGAAGCCAAGGAAGAAAAGAAGTCCAAGAAAGCTGCAACCAAGAAGGCCGACAAGGCTGAAACGGTTGAGACTGAGGAGGACACCAAGTGAGTGAAAAGGACGAGAACGTGACGGAAACTGTTTCCGGCGCAGCTACGGCTGACGAGCGCGGTGACCGTAAGACGAAGCGCGGCTACGTGGTCTCGGACAAGATGGAAAAGACCATCGTTGTCCAGGTCGAGGACCGTGTGAAGCACGCCCTCTATGGCAAGGTCCTTCGCCGCAACACGAAGATCAAGGCTCACGACGAAGAGAACAGCGCCGGCATCGGCGACCTCGTTCTCCTCGCCGAGACCCGCCCGCTCTCCGCTACCAAGCGGTGGCGTCTGGTGGAGATCCTCGAGAAGGCCAAGTAACACCTGCAGCCTCGCTGTGAGTCGAGAAACCCCCGTTCCCTTCTGGGCGCGGGGGTTTCTCCGTTTCCCGCCGGCGTCGCTGCCGTGATATGGGGATACGCCCGAAACGTGCTAAGATTTTGAGTTTGTATGGCGCCCTCTGTGCGCTGTCATCAACCTCGTAAACAAGCGTGCCACGGCATAGTGCCCCCTTCTGCCCCGACCCGTCGGGATTCATTAGGGAAGCAAATGTTTTTGGCACGGGAGTTTAGGCCTGGTCTGGCAAAATCCAGGCAGGTCAAGAGACACCCCGATCAACCGTTCCGCAAGGCTCATTCCGTAGGAAGACTTTCGGTCTGAGAACCCGCGCGACGCAAGGAGTAAATAGTGATTCAGCAGGAGTCGCGACTCAAGGTCGCCGACAACACGGGTGCTAAGGAAATCCTTACCATTCGCGTTCTCGGTGGATCTGGCCGTCGCTACGCAGGCATTGGCGACGTAATCGTCGCTACCGTCAAGGACGCAATTCCGGGCGGCAACGTAAAGAAGGGCGACGTCGTCAAGGCTGTCATCGTCCGTACCAAGAAGGAACGCCGCCGTGCGGATGGTTCCTATATCAAGTTTGACGAGAACGCAGCTGTGATCCTGAAGGCTGACGGTGACCCCCGCGGTACCCGCATCTTCGGACCGGTTGGTCGTGAACTTCGCGATAAGAAGTTCATGAAGATCGTTTCTCTGGCTCCGGAGGTGCTTTAGTCCATGGCTAAGATCAAAAAGGGCGACCTGGTTCAGGTCATCACCGGTGCCAAGGCTGAGCGCGGCGGTGACAAGGGCAAGCAGGGCAAGGTTCTGCGCGTATACCCCGAGTCCAACCGCGTGTTGGTCGAAGGTATCAACCGCGTAACCAAGCACACCAAGGTCGGTCAGTCGCAGCGCGGCACCAAGACCGGTGGCATCGAAGTCGTCGAGGCTACGATCCACATCTCCAACGTGGCACTGGTTGACCCGTCCACCAAAAAGCCCACCCGCGTCGGTTTCCGCACCGAGACCGTTGAGCGCGATGGCGTGAAGCGCGAAGTGCGTGTCCGCGTGGCCAAGAGCTCAGGGAAGGACATCTAATGACTGAGACTCTCGAGACTCCGGCAAGCAAGATCGTTCCTCGTCTGAAGACCAAGTACGCGGATTCCATCAAGAGCACGCTCGTTGAGGAATTCAAGTACGAGAACGTCAACCAGGTTCCCCGTCTGGTGAAGGTCGTTGTGAACATGGGTGTTGGAGATGCCGCCAAGGACTCCAAGCTGATCGACGGCGCTGTCCGCGATCTGACCCTGATCACCGGCCAGAAGCCGCAGGTAACCAAAGCCCGCAAGTCGATCGCACAGTTCAAGCTGCGCGAAGGCATGCCGATCGGTGCACACGCAACTCTGCGTGGGGACCGTATGTGGGAATTCCTGGACCGTCTGGTCACGCTGGCTCTGCCGCGTATCCGCGACTTCCGGGGCCTCAGCGGCAAGCAGTTCGACGGCAACGGCAACTACACCTTCGGTCTGACCGAGCAGGTTATGTTCCACGAGATCGACCAGGATTCCATCGACCGCGTTCGCGGCATGGACATCACCGTCGTGACCACTGCCAAGACCGACAACGAAGGCCGCTCGCTGCTCAAGGCGCTTGGCTTCCCGTTCAAGACCGAAGATTAATCTAGCTACGTAAAAGGTCCGTCCGTGCTGGTCCCGAACTTGTTCGGCTGCCCAGCACGGTGGAAACCGTTATGAGGAAGGGCAAGAGCCCACCATGACAATGACAGATCCCGTCGCAGACATGCTTACGCGTCTGCGCAACGCAAACTCGGCATACCACGAATCCGTGTCTATGCCGTACAGCAAGCTCAAGGCACGCGTTGCCGACATCCTGAAGGCCGAGGGTTACATCGCCTCCTGGAAAGAAGAAGACGCGGAGGTTGGCAAGAAGCTGACCCTCGAGCTCAAGTTCGGTCCGAACCGCGAGCGTTCAATCGCTGGCGTTCGTCGTATTTCCAAGCCGGGACTGCGCGTTTACGCAAAGTCCACCAACCTGCCGCACGTGCTCGGTGGCCTGGGTGTCGCAATCCTGTCCACCTCTTCCGGCCTCTTGACTGACAAGCAGGCCGGCAAGAAGGGCGTGGGCGGCGAAGTCCTCGCTTACGTCTGGTAACGGGAAAGGAAGAGAATAATGTCACGTATTGGACGTCTCCCCATCACCGTTCCTGCCGGCGTTGAGGTCAAGGTTGACGGCTCTGTCGTCAGCGTCAAGGGTTCCAAAGGCGAGCTGAGCCACACTGTGGCCAGCCCGATCGAGGTTTCCCTGGAAGATGGCACCCTGACCGTCGCCCGCCCGAACGATGAGCGCGCCTCACGTTCGCTGCACGGCCTGACCCGCACCCTGATCGCCAACATGATCCAGGGTGTCACCGCAGGCTACGAGAAGAAGCTTGAAATTGTCGGTACCGGTTACCGCGTTCAGGCAAAGGGAACTGACCTGGAGTTCGCTCTGGGCTACAGCCACCCGGTTAACATCACGGCACCGAACGGCATCACCTTTGCAGTAGAGACCCCGACCAAGCTCTCTGTTTCAGGTATCTCCAAGCAGCAGGTCGGCGAGGTTGCTGCCAACATTCGCAAGCTGCGGAAGCCGGACCCCTACAAGGGCAAGGGCATCCGCTACGCAGGCGAAGTCATCCGCCGCAAGGTCGGAAAGGCTGGTAAGTAACCATGGCGATCGCAATTAACAAGAAGCGTACGAACAAGAGCAAGTCTGCCCAGCGCAGCCGTCGCCAGCTTCGTATCCGCAAGCGCATTTCCGGAACGGCTGTACGTCCTCGTCTGGTCGTCAACCGGTCCGCACGCCACGTATTCGTCCAGGTTGTTGATGACAGCAAGGGCCTGACCGTAGCGAGCGCCTCCACTTTGGAAGCCGACCTTCGTGCATTCGACGGTGACAAGACTGCCAAGGCCAAGCGCGTTGGCGAGCTCGTCGCCGAGCGTGCCAAGGCTGCCGGTATCGAAGCAGTTGTCTTCGACCGCGGTGGTAACAAGTACCACGGCCGGATCGCCGCCGTCGCTGACGGCGCACGTGAAGGTGGGCTGGCACTGTGACCGAAAATAACGAAAAGGACATTCAGGTGACTGAAGCTGTAGCTGCTCCGGCAACTGAGACCGCTGCGCCTGCTGCTGCCGCTGACGGCGCCCGTGGTGGCGCTCGTCGCGGCGAGCGTGGCGACCGCGGCCAGGGCCGTGGCGACCGTGGTGGCCGTGGTGGCCGCGATGGTGGCCGTGAAGCCGAAAAGAGCCAGTTCGTAGAGCGCGTCGTAACCATCAACCGTGTTTCCAAGGTCGTCAAGGGTGGTCGTCGCTTCAGCTTCACCGCCCTCGTCGTCGTCGGTGACGGCAACGGTATGGTCGGCGTTGGCTACGGCAAGGCTAAGGAAGTTCCTGCCGCCATCGCGAAGGGCGTCGAAGAAGCCAAGAAGTCCTTCTTCCGCGTCCCCCGCATCGGCAGCACCATCCCGCACCGCGTTCAGGGTGAAGCCGCCGCAGGCGTTGTTATGCTGCGTCCGGCTTCCGCCGGTACCGGTGTGATCGCCGGCGGTCCGGTCCGTGCAGTACTGGAGTGCGTGGGCATCCACGACATCCTCTCCAAGTCGCTCGGATCTTCCAACGCCATCAACATCGTGCACGCGACCGTTGACGCGCTGAAGCGCCTCGAAGAGCCGGCAGCAGTGGCAGCACGCCGCGGCCTCCCGCTCGACGAGATCGCTCCGCCGGCAATGGTGAAGGCGCTTTTGAACCAGAAGGCAGGTGTCTGAGTCTTGGCTAAGAACGTGCTTGTCTCCGACGCACAGTTGGAGATCACTCAGATCAAGTCCGCCATTGGCGGCAAGCAGAACCAGCGCGACACCCTTCGGTCCCTCGGCCTGAAGCGGATCGGACACACCGTTGTCCGCACCGCCGACGCCGTGACCGTCGGAATGCTCAACACGGTTCCGCACCTGGTAAAGGTAGAGGAGGCGAAGTAAATGGCAGAGAAGAACACCGCCGAAAAGGCACAGGGCGCCGCTGCTGAGAAGCAGAACGCACTGAAGGTTCACCACCTGCGTCCCGCCCCGGGTGCCAAGACCGCCAAGACCCGTGTTGGTCGTGGCGAAGGTTCCAAGGGTAAGACCGCTGGTCGCGGTACCAAGGGTACGAAGGCCCGCTACCAGATCAAGGCTGGCTTTGCCGGCGGCCAGTTGCCGCTGCACATGCGCCTGCCGAAACTGCGCGGTTTCAAGAACCCGTTCCGGGTTGAGTTCCAGGTAGTAAACCTGGACAAGCTCAACGAGCTGTTCCCGGAAGGTGGCGCAGTCACCGTGGAGAACCTGGTCGAAAAGGGTGCGGTTCGCAAGAACCAGCCCGTCAAGGTGCTGGGCACCGGTGACATCACCGTCAAGGTTGACGTCACCGTGCACGCATTCTCGGCCAGCGCCGCAGAGAAGATTGCCGCAGCAGGCGGAAGCACCACCGCCCTCTAAGGAGGCGGCGGGGCAGTTGCCCGTTGTGAAAACTCCCGGTAGCCGGGGCTTCGGCCCCGGCTGCCGGGAGTTTTTCTCGTTTCCCGGTCCGGCGATTGTTCGCAGGGCGCGTCCACCCGTTAGACTCGGTTGTTGGGTTTATTTGACCTGCCTCACACGACTTTACTTAATACTCAGGAGGACGCTTGCTTAGCGCATTTGGCCGGGCCTTTCGCACGCCTGATCTGCGACGCAAGTTGTTGTTCACGCTGGGAATCATCACCATCTTCCGCTTGGGTGCCTTTGTCCCCTCGCCCGGTGTGAGCTACCAGAATGTCCAGCAATGCTTGCAGAACGGTCAGACCTCGGGCGGTATCTACCAGCTCGTCAACCTGTTTAGCGGCGGTGCGCTGCTGCAGGTGTCCGTCTTCGCCCTGGGCATCATGCCCTACATCACGGCCAGTATCATCGTCCAGCTGCTCCGGGTGGTTATTCCCCGGTTCCAGATGTTGTACGAAGAAGGTGCCTCCGGCCAATCGAAGCTGACGCAGTACACGCGTTACCTTACGATCGCGCTGGGCCTGTTGAATGCCACGACCCTGGTGTCGTTGGCCCGCTCCGGCCAACTGCTGCCCAACTGCCAGCTGCCGATCATCCCGGACACCGGCATCGTGACCACCATCCTGATCATCATCACGCTCACGGCCGGCACCGGCCTGATCATGTGGATGGGCGAGCTTGTGACCGAAAAGGGTGTTGGCAACGGCATGTCGCTGCTCATCTTCACCTCGATCGTCTCCAGCTTCCCCGGCTCCCTGGGTGCCATCTGGACCTCCAAGGGTCCGGGCACCTTCTTCCTGGTCCTGGTCATCGGATTGCTGACGGTGGCCGCCGTGGTCTTTGTGGAGCAGTCCCAGCGGCGCATCCCGGTGCAGTACGCCAAGCGCATGATCGGCCGCCGCACCGTGGGGGGCACCAGTACCTACATCCCGATCAAGGTGAACATGGCCGGCGTCGTTCCCGTCATCTTCGCTTCGTCGATGCTGTACCTGCCGGGCCTGATCTCGCAGTTCAACCAGCCCAAGCCCGGCGAGCAGCTGGCCCCCTGGGTGGAGTGGATCAACAACAACCTGGTCCGCGGTGACCACCCCGTCTACATGGCGCTCTATTTCGCCATGATTGTGTTCTTCACTTACTTCTATGTTGCGATCACTTTCAACCCTGAAGAAGTATCTGAGAACATGAAGAAGTACGGCGGCTTCATTCCGGGTATCCGTGCCGGCAAGCCGACTGCAGATTACCTGCAGTACGTGCTTGCCAGGATCACGCTTCCCGGTGCCATTTACCTCGCTTTTGTGGCACTTATCCCGCTGGTCGCCCTGGTCCTGATCAACGCCAACCAGAACTTCCCGTTCGGTGGTACGTCGATCCTGATTATGGTCGGCGTCGGGTTGGAGACCGTCAAGCAGATTGACGCGCAGCTACAGCAGCGTCACTACGAAGGGCTTTTGCGATGACGAGAATGTTGATTATCGGACCTCCCGGATCCGGCAAGGGTACGCAGGCGGAACGCATTTCTGAGCGCCTCGGCGTTATTGCGATCTCCACGGGAGATATCTTCCGCGCCAACGTCAAGGGTGAGACGCCGTTGGGCATCGAAGCCAAGAAGTACATGGACGCCGGCGACTTTGTCCCGGACAGCGTGACCAACAAGATGGTTCGCGACCGGCTGCAGGAGGGCGACGTCGGGAACGGCTTCCTCCTCGACGGCTACCCGCGGACCACAGCGCAGGTCGACTACCTCGACGGGATCCTCGCCGAAGGGGACCAGAAGCTCGACGTCGTCCTGCAGCTGACGGCCGACGACGAGGAGCTTGTCACCCGCCTGCTGGGCCGCGCCAGGGAAACCGGACGCTCCGACGACAACGAAGCCGTCATCCGGCACCGCCTCGACCTCTACCACGGCCAGACGGAAGCCGTCGTCGCCAAGTACGCCGAGCGTGGCATCCTGACCCGTGTTGATGGCATTGGCGGCATCGACGAGGTCACCGACCGTGTGATGGAAGCGATCAAAGCGGCCCAGTCGGCCTGACCGGATCATGAACCTTGAGGCCCCTCCCGTGAACCGGGAGGGGCCTCAGCCATTTGGCCATCCGCCCATCGGGGCGGCCGGCCCCACCGAAAGGAAGTTGCGAATGGCATTCGGCCAGCCACGCATCGAATACAAGACCAACGCCCAGATGCGTTCCATGCACCAGGCCGGGCTCGTCCTCAGCCGGGCCCTTGACGCCGCGACAGCGGCGGCCGCCCCGGGGAAGACCACCAAAGACCTTGACGCTGTGTTCGCCGCCGTCCTCAAGGACGCTGGTGCCACATCGAATTTCCTCGGATACCACGGGTTCCCCGCGACCATCTGCACCTCGGTCAACGAGGAAGTAGTGCACGGCATCCCCGGCGGCCGCGTCCTGGCGGACGGGGATATCCTTTCGATCGACGGCGGCGCGATCCTGGACGGGTGGCACTCGGACTCCGCGCGAACCGTTATCGTGGGCACGGCCGATCCTGAGGACCAGAGGCTCTCCGACGTCACCGAGAGCGCAATGTGGCATGGGATTGCCGCCCTCGCGACCGGGAAGTTCGTCGGCGACGTCGGGAACGCCGTCGACGATTACGTTTCCTCCGTGCCCGGCAAGGCCTTGGGCATCCTCGAGGACTATGTGGGCCACGGCATCGGTTCCGAAATGCATATGGCCCCGGACGTACCGAACTTCCGCACCACTCACCGCGGACCGAAGATCCGTCCCGGGCTGTGCCTGGCCATCGAACCCATGCTGGTCCGGGGCAGCATCGAAACCGCTGTCCTGGACGACGACTGGACAGTCGTGACCACCGACGGCAAACGGTCCTGCCAGTGGGAACATTCCGTTGCGGTCCACGAGAAGGGCATCTGGGTTCTGTCCGCGCCGGACGGGGGAGCGGCGAAGCTGGAACCGTTCGGCGTCGTGCCCGTCCCGATTCCCTAAACCCGCTTAACCCAAGTAGCTCGCAGTTGTGGCCGTTATGAGTGCTCAAAACGGCCACAACTGCGAGCCAGTTGGGTGGGAGGGACTTAGCTCTTGAGTTTAGGCTTCACGTCCTTGGTGTAGATCCCTTCCAAGGTGCTTTTGAGTGCCGTCATTGTCGCCTGGACATCGCCCTGCTGGGTGAGGATCGCCGCGGCGGACTTGGCCATTTCCTGGTCGGCGCCGGGCAGGAACACCCGCGCGTTGTCCTGCACGCGCGTCACGGCGAGCTGGTCCATGGCTGTCTTGATCTGCGGGGTGGCAGCGAGAACAGCGGTCATGTCCGCGGACGTCCGGGTGGGCATGTAGCCGGTGGCCGCGGAGAAGTCTGCCGTGTTTTCCGGTTCCGTAATGAACTTCAGGAACATGGCTGCTGCGAGCTGGACCTCCTTGCTGACGCCGCTGGGGATGCCCAATCCCGCACCGCCGGTGGGGCACACAGGGCTCTCGTTCTTGGGTCCGCCCGGGAGGTAGCCGACGCCGACATTAAACTTCGCGGACTTCAGGACCCCCAGCAGCGAACCCGTTGAGGAGATCGTTGATGAGGTAATGCCCGCGGCGAAGTCGTCGGCAGCTTCCTTGGAGGAGACGCCTGCCCACTTGTCCTTGAAGATGGAGTCCTGGGCCCACTGCAGCGCGGCGACCGACTCGGCGGAATCGCAGTTGATGGACCATTCATTGGACCAGCTGCCGCCCCAACCCCACAGGTTATTTTGCAGTGTCCAGCCGGCGTACCCGGCCAGGGCCGGGTAAATGTAGGCATACTGGGCGCCGGAGCTGGCCTGCAGCTTAGGGGCCCACTCGGCAAATTCCTGCCACGTCTTCGGCGCGCGGTCCGGCAGCCCGGCTGCCTTGAAGTGGTCCTTGTTGTAGTAGAACAGCGGGGTGGAGCGGCCGTAGGGGAGCGCCCACTGCTTGTCCTCGTACTGGTAGTCGGCGACCAGGGACTTTTGGAAATCCCCCACCTTGATGTCCAGCTGCTTGACCAGGCTGTCCAGCGGGATGATGTTGCCGTTGGTGTAGTAGCGGAACCACCAGACATCGGAGAGCACCACAAGGCCCGGAAGGCCTGACTTGGCGGCCTGGGATGTTTGGAACTTCTGTGCGATTTCCTCGTAGTTCGCCCCGGCGGTGACGAGGTTGACTTTGATCTCCGGGAATTTGGCCTGGAACTTGTCGATCATGGCTTTTTCCACGTCCTGGGACTTGCCCGGGTGGTTGCTCCAGAAATCGATCGAAGCTGCCGGCTTGACGCCGTTGAAGTCGATGTCGGCGGCGGTGGTTGCTGCCGCAGTGCCGCCGGTGGACGGGCCGCCGCAGGCAGACAGCGCAGCGGCGCCGGCGCCTGCGCCGGCCAGTCCCAGGAAGTGCCTTCGGCCAAGATTCGATGCCATGGTGGATCCTCTCGATGATGCTGACTCGTTGAACGGTGTAGACGTTGTGGGCAGGGGAACTTTCGAGCGCTGTGTCATCCGGTGACGCTGCCCTGGGTGAGGCCGGCGACGATATAGCGCTGCAGGGCGGCAAAGACCAAGAGGATGGGCACAATGACCAGTACGGCGCCGGCCATCAGGATGCCCCAGCCGGAGCCGTTTCCTTCCGAGTTCTGCAACAGCGTCAGGCCGACGGGCAGTGTCATGGTTTCCGGCCGGTCGGTAATGATAAGGGGCCAGATGTAGTCGTTCCATTCGCTCACCACTGTGACCAGGGCGACGGTAGCTATGGAGGGGCCGGAGACCGGGACAACGACCTGCCACAGCCGGCGCCAGTGGCCCGCGCCGTCGATCTCGGCAGCCTCCAGGATGGAGCCGGGCAGCGTCATAAAATGCTGGCGCAGCAGGAAGGTGCCGAAGGCGGTGCCGAGTCCGGGCAGGATGATGCCCCACAGCGTGTTTTTTCCGCCCATGCCCGCGATCAGGATGTAGTTGGGCAGGATCGAAACCTGCGGCGGCACCATCAGCGCGACCAGGATAAGAATGAAAATGGCGTTCTTGAAGGGAAAGCGCACAAAAACCAGGGCGTAGGCGGTCAGGATGGCCAGGATCACCTTCACGGTGGCGCCCACGGTAGTCACAATCAGGCTGTTGAGGAAGAACTGGGCAAACGGCACGGTGGTCATCGCAACGCGGTAGTTGTCCAGGTTTACGCTCTCCGGCAGGAGCTTGAGGTCCATGGTGATGATTTCACCGGGTTGCTTGAGGGAACTGAGGACCATCCATAGCAGTGGCAGGACCACGACGAGGGTGCCGAGGATGAGGGGGACGTAGCCGCCGGCGATTGTCTGCACCAGGTTGGCGCGGGAAAACGGCCGCTGGCGCGGCACCTCAGCCTCGGTGCCGGAGGCGGCTGCGGCCGGGGGATCGGGATTCACGGGCGAGAGTGTGCTCACGAGTAGTGCACCTTCCGTTCGACGAACCGCACCTGCAGCACGGTGATGATGAGCAGGATGCCAAAGAGGATCACGGAGATTGAGGCGGAGTAGCCGGCCCGGTTGAAGGCACCGAAAGCCTGCAGGTATGCCTCGTAAATCAGGGTGCTGGTGCCGTTGCCCAGCGGGGTCATGATCCGGATCAGGTCGAAGGCCTGCAGGGAGCTGAGCATTGTGGTGATCAGCAGGAAGAAGGTTGTGGGAGAGAGCAGCGGAACCGACATGCTGACGAAGCGGCGGAAACCGTTGGCGCCGTCCAGGGAGGCGGCCTCCATCACGTCCTGGGGGAGCGACTGCAACCCGGCGAGGTAGACGACGGCGCAGTAGCCGAGGTTTTTCCAGACATAGACGATGATGACCATCACCAGGGACAGTTGCGGGTCGTTGATCCACTGGGGGCTCTGCTGGCCGAAGCCTCGCAGCAGCCAGGCGAGCACGCCGTAGCCGGGATCAAAGATGAACAGCCAGACCAGCCCAACGCCCACACCGCTGAGCACGTAGGGGGCAAAGACGGCGGACCGGGCGAAAGTGGTTCCGCGGACTTTGGAGTTCAACGCGAGGGCTACCAGCAAACCGAGGACCATGGAGCCGCCAACGGTGATAACGGTAAAGACGGCGGTGGTCCCCAGGACCTTGGCGGCGTCGGCGCTGGTGAAGAAGTTGATGTAGTTGTCGAAGCCGACGACCGTGGCGGAAGCGGAGCCAAGGGTCCAGTCAAGCGTGGAGTAGTAGATGTTATTGATCAGCGGCAGGTAGGTAAACACCGCTATCAGTGCAAGGTTTGGCAGGGCCAGCGCCAGGAAGACCATAAAATCCCGGCGGGTCCGGTTGGACCAGCGTCCCCGGCGCGGGTCCGGTGCGACAGTCCTGGCGATAGCCGGAGGACTCTCGGTCAATTGTCGTGTCATAGGGGTCTCTAACGGATCCGGGCCTGCCGATGGCAGGCAAGTGGGCGGGGGATCAACAACACTTCACCACACAGGTGGTGGGCTGAATCCCGCACAGGACCCCGGCGGGCCTTTGTTACGCCAGACTTCCGTTTCCGTTTACCCGGTATTCGTGGCGGTATTACACAACGTTCGTTTGGGGCCGGCGAGGCCGCGGCGGCCGGCTTTGGGTTTGCCGGGAGCACAATAGGACCATGACAGCGATTACGGACGTGCCGGGAATCCGGGTGGGCCACACGGAAAGGACGGCCGCCGGGTGGCTCAGCGGGGTGACGGTGGTGCTCCCTCCGGCCGGCACTGCGGGCTCCGTCGACGTCCGCGGCGGCGGCCCAGGAACGCATGAAACCGACGCGCTGGACCCCACAACCCTGACCCGCACCGTTGACGCCGTCGTACTCACCGGAGGGAGCGCCTACGGCCTGGCCGCCGCCGGCGGGGCCCAGCGCTGGTGCGAGGAGCACGGCCGCGGGTTCACCGTGCCCGGCGGACTGGTCCCAATCGTGCCGGCGGCGGCGATCTTCGACCTTGGCCGCGGCGGCGACTTTGCTGCCCGCCCGGACGCCGCCATGGGCTATGCGGCCACAGCGGACGCGGCCGGCCGCACTGAAGGGCACGCCGTCGAACGAGGCAACGTAGGCGCTGGCACCGGCGCCCTCATTGGCCGGGGGACCTATAAGGGCGGCATAGGCACAGCCTCGATCACGCTGGAGAACGGCGTCGTGGTCGGGGCCCTCGCCGTAGTTAACGCCCTGGGCCTGCCCTACGAGGGTTCCGGCGCGATCACTGATCGGCAAGCGAAAGTCACGGCTGCGCCGCCGCTCAACACCACCCTTGCCGTTGTAGCCACCAATGCGGTCCTGGACAAAGCCGAATGCAAACGCACCGCTTCGGCGGCGCATGCCGGCCTGGCGCGGGCACTGTATCCCAGCCACACCCTGGCCGACGGCGACACCGTCTTTTGCCTCGCCACCGGCGCCCTGTCGCTGGACCGCAGCAGCGAGGCGGCTCGGCAGGGGAGCCTGATCAGCCTGCAAAGTGCGGCTGCCGACGTCGTCCGCCTGGCGATCCTGGACGGGATCGCCAGCGCGCGGGCCGTGAGCACTCCGTCGGGCCACTTTGGTGCATACGGACGCTGAGTGCGCTACGATTGCTGGATTTAACATTTCGGCGGCAATGCCGTAGTGTTGTCTGTTGGTTGTCTGCCCTGTTGTGCCCTTTTGTGGCCGGGAGGCATCAGCCAATCAATCAAAAACGTCCGTGGTCATTTCCGGTGCAACCGGAAGGGCTGCGGCAAACAACAGTTAGCGGAGGGTATGGCCAAGAAGGACGGGGTCATTGAGATCGAGGGCGTTGTGACTGAGGCGCTGCCTAACGCGATGTTTCGCGTTGAGCTCACCAACAAGCACGTCGTTCTGGCACACATCTCTGGAAAGATGCGCCAGCACTACATCAGGATTCTCCCTGAGGACCGGGTAGTGGTGGAGCTGAGCCCGTACGACCTGACACGTGGTCGTATCGTCTACCGCTACAAGTAAACACTGGACGGCCAAGGCGACAGCCGAAGGCCGGTCCAGCTGACCACTGCAACACGCAAAGGAACGCCATGAAGGTCAAGCCGAGCGTCAAGCAGATCTGCGAAAAGTGCAAAGTGATCCGCCGTAATGGCCGGGTCATGGTGATCTGCGAGAACCCGCGCCACAAGCAGCGCCAGGGCTAATTTCCCTTTCGGGAAATCCTGGGTTGCTAACCCACGCAAGTAAATAAAAGGCAGCACAAGCTGATCTGGGACGTATGGGCCCGGACAGCTAACCCCCGGTCGGAGGCTGGGGCCGCACGCACCGTGCGGGTGTACTGCCTACGACCTCCGGTTTATTCAAGGAGCACTGCCTCTATGGCTCGTCTCGCTGGCGTAGACATTCCCCGCGAAAAGCGGTTGGAAATTGCGCTTACTTACATCTACGGCGTGGGCAAGACCCGTGCACACGAAACCCTGGCTGCCACCGGCATCAGCGCGGACGTTCGGGTCAAGGACCTGTCCGACGCCGAGCTCGTCCAGCTGCGTGATTACATTGAAGGCAACTACAAGGTTGAAGGTGACCTTCGCCGCGAAGTAGCAGCAGATATCCGCCGCAAGGTGGAAATCGGCAGCTATGAAGGTATTCGCCATCGCAAGGGCCTGCCAGTGCGCGGACAGCGTACAAAGACGAACGCACGTACCCGCAAGGGCCCGAAGCGCACCGTCGCAGGCAAGAAGAAGACGCGCTAAACCGCTCGTCTTCCACCCGATAACTTTCTGTAGGAGAAATAATGCCCCCGAAGACTCGTGGCGCGGTTCGCAAGCCGCGTAAGAAGGACAAAAAGAATATCGCGCTGGGCCAGGCGCACATCAAGAGCACCTTTAACAACACCATCGTTTCCATCACGGATCCGAACGGTGCTGTCATCTCCTGGGCTTCCTCCGGTGAGGTTGGCTTCAAGGGCTCACGTAAGTCCACCCCGTTCGCAGCCCAGATGGCCGCCGAAGCCGCCGCAAAGCGTGCGCAGGAGCACGGTATGCGCAAGGTTGACGTATTCGTCAAGGGCCCGGGTTCGGGTCGCGAAACGGCTATCCGTTCACTGCAGGCCGCTGGCCTTGAGGTTGGATCCATCCAGGATGTAACCCCCAGCGCCCACAACGGTTGCCGTCCGCCGAAGCGCCGCCGCGTCTAAGGCTTTCCAACGCACCGGTGCTTGCCCGGACCTTCGATGGTCCGGGCAAGCCCGGCGGCGTTAAGTCCTCAGACCGATCTTTCCACCACCTGTGTTGCGTCATATAGCGGATGCTCGCCGAAAGGAAACCTAAGTGCTCATTGCACAGCGCCCCACCCTCTCCGAAGAGGTCGTCTCCGACAACCGCTCCCGTTTCATCATTGAACCGTTGGAGCCCGGCTTCGGATACACCCTCGGAAATTCCCTCCGCCGTACCCTGCTCTCCTCCATCCCCGGTGCCTCTGTCACGAGCATCCGGATCGATGGCGTGCTGCACGAGTTCACCACGGTTCCGGGTGTCAAGGAAGATGTCACTGAGATCATCCTTAACATCAAGAACCTCTCGGTCTCCTCCGAGCACGACGAGCCGGTTGTTGCTTACCTGCGCAAGCAGGGCCCGGGAGTCGTCACGGCCGCGGACATCGCTCCGCCGGCCGGCGTCGAATTCCACAACCCGGATCTGCACATTGCCACACTGAACTCGAAGGGCAAGTTCGAACTCGAACTGACCATCGAGCGCGGCCGCGGCTACGTTTCGGCCGCTCAGAACAAGTCCGGCGACTCCGAGATTGGCCGCATCCCGGTCGACTCGATCTACTCGCCGGTGCTGAAGGTTACTTTCCGCGTGGAAGCTACCCGTGTTGAGCAGCGCACTGACTTCGACAAGCTGATTGTCGACGTCGAGACCAAGCAGGCCATCGCCCCGCGCGATGCGGTTGCTTCGGCAGGTACCACCCTGGTGGAACTGTTCGGTCTGGCCCGCGAGCTGAACACCGCAGCTGAAGGTATCGAGATTGGCCCGTCGCCGACGGATGCTGCGCTGGCAGCAGACATGGCCTTGCCGATCGAGGATCTGGACCTCACCGTCCGTTCCTACAACTGCCTCAAGCGTGAGGGCATCCACACCGTGGGTGAACTCGTTGCCCGCTCCGAGGCTGACCTGATGGACATCCGTAACTTCGGTGCGAAGTCCATTGATGAGGTCAAGGCAAAGCTTGTTGAACTGGGCCTGTCCCTCAAGGACTCCCCTCCCGGATTTGACCTCGCAGCACGCGCCGCAGCAATTGAAGAGGACGACGCCGCGTTCAGCGACGACGAGCTCTAACAAACAGATCTTGGCCTGCCGGCTGGATGCACCACGGTGCGCAGCCCAACGGCTTCCATATGAGGAGAAACTATTATGCCTACCCCCGCTAAGGGTCCGCGCCTCGGAGGCGGAGCAAGTCACGAGCGCCTGATGCTCGCGAACCTGTCCGCCGCACTGTTCGAGCACAAGCGGATCACCACCACGGTGACCAAGGCCAAGCGACTGAAGCCGTACGCCGAGCGCCTGGTGACTTTCGCCAAGCGCGGCGACCTGGCTTCCCGCCGCCGTGTACTCGGCTTGATCAGCGACAAGGGCATCGTCCACGAGCTGTTCACCGACATTGCGCAGGCAGTGGAGAACCGCAACGGCGGCTACACCCGCATCACCAAGATCGGCAACCGTAAGGGCGACAACGCTCCCATGGCTGTCATTGAACTGGTTCTCGAGCCGGTTTCCGCGAAGCAGGCAGTCGTAGCCGAGGCTACCTCCGCCGCCAAGCGCGACGCCGACAAGGCGGCCCCGGTTGCTGAGACCGACGCTGCCGAGACAGAAGAGGCTCCGGCCGCCGAGGTCACCGAGACGGAAGCAGTTGCTGCCGAAGAGGCTCCGGCCGCTGAGGAAGCCGCCGCAGAGTCCAAGGACGCGAAGTAATTCGCTGACTTCTTCGCCTAGACTTAAGTCTATGAACGACCAGAAACCCGTTGCCCCCGTCCGAGGGGGCGGCGGGTTTTTGCGTATCCGGCTGGATCTTGCGTACGACGGCGGGCCCTTCAGCGGGTGGGCCGTCCAGCCCGGCCGGCGAACTGTCCAGGGCACGCTCGAGGACGCCATTGCGATGCTGATCCGCCGGCCCGTCAGGGTCACCGTCGCCGGGCGGACCGACGCCGGGGTGCACGCCCGCGGACAGGTCGTGCACGTTGACCTCAGTGCGGCAGAGTGGACGGGCCTGAACCGCGGCGTGGAACTGGACCCCGCAGTGGCCCTGCTCCGCCGCCTCCGCGGCTCCCTAAGCCGTGGTCTCGGCGACCTCACCGGCGCCATTGAGGTCCATAGGGTCGCCATCGCCCCGGAGGGCTTTGACGCCCGGTTCTCAGCGCTCTGGCGCCGCTACAGCTACCGGATTGCTGACGGGCCGGCGCTCTGGGATCCATTGGGGCGGAGCTCCACCCTGTGGCACCCGGAACAGTTGAACGTCGTGTTGCTCAACGAGGGTGCCTCCCAGTTGCTGGGCCTCCAGGATTTCCGTTCGTACTGCAAACCGCGGCAGGGCGCCACCACCATCCGGGAGCTCCAGCGCTTCGAGTTCGCCCGCGGTGCCGACGGGGTACTAGTGGCCACGGTCCAGGCTGATGCGTTTTGCCACAACATGGTCCGGTCGTTGGTTGGATCAGCGCTGTTCGTGGGGGCCGGCATCGAGACGCCGGACTGGCTCTTCGAGCGGCTGGTGGCCCGCCAGCGTGATGCCAAATCCGTTCTGGCCGCCCCGCATCCACTGGTGCTGGAGGAAGTGGCCTACCCTTCGGCAAGCGGGCTGCTGGCTAGGGCCGAGTTGACCCGGGCGCGGCGCCGAGAGCAGCCCGCAGTGGATTAGAAGGCCGGCGGGGCGGCCTCGGCGGGCAGGACCATGGTGAAGGTGCTCCCGCAGCCCGGACGCGTGTTGCAGCTAAGGGAACCGCCGTGGCCCTCAATGATCGCCTTGGTGATGGACAGGCCCAGCCCGGCCCCGGGGATCGGGCCCTCACGAACCGCGGGGCTGCGGAAGAACCGGGTGAAGATCCGTTCGGCGTCGCTGGCGGTCATCCCCATTCCGGCATCCTCCACGTGCAGCAGCACCAGCCCCTCCGCCGTACTGGCGGAGACGTGGACGCTGCCGCCGCCGGGTGAGTACTTAATGGCATTGGAGACGAGGTTGTCCAGGGCCTGGCTGATCCGCAGCGGATCAACATCGGCCCAGAGCGGGTCCGGCAGGTCCATGGTCAGCAAGACCCGGGACGCGTGGGCGTGGGCTTGGGCCGAGCCGAGGCTCGCTTCCACAAGGCTGGTCAGGTCAGTCCGGCGCGGATGGACGTAGACGGTCGCGGTCGCGGACATCAACAGGTCCGAGACAAGGGCCAGCAGGCGCTCGGCGTTGCGTTGGGCCACTTCGACCCGCCGCACGGTGGTGGTGGAGAGCTCCGCGGAATCACCGAGGACCAAGTCCAGGTTGCCGATGATCGAGGTCAACGGGGTGCGGAACTCATGTGAGACGGTGGAGACGATGTCGTCCCTGACGGCGAGGGCCTCCACCAGTCCGGTGACCTCGGTGAACACCACGACGGAGCCGCAGAATCCGCCGTCGTCGTCCCTGAGCGGCCGCGCGCCAGTGGAGACCACGCGGTTGCCGGGGGCTTCGCCAAAGCGCACCAGGTAGTCCGCGAAACACTCGCCGGAGGCCGCCCGCCGCAGCGGCCGTCGTTCCGGGGCGAGGGGTGTCTCAGGGTCCTGCCCGGTGAGCAGCAGCCGTGACTCGTCCGTACCCTTCGCGGCGCCGGCAGGGGTGGCGGATTCCTCCAACGCCGTTTGCCAGCTGTTGGTCAGCAGGCGCCCGCCCGCGGCGTTGACGGCGACGATGCCAACATCGACAGTGTCCAGGATGGTTTTGAGAAGCCGCTCGCGTGCCCTGCTGGCAGCGAGCAAGGCCTGCAGCTGGGACTCCTTGGCTTCGATTCGCCGTTGCTCCTGGTGCACCCGCAGGCGGGCATATCGCAGGGCAACCGACACGGCAAGCGCCGTGCCCGGCAGGAGCAGCAGCACTGCGATCCGGTCCGGCCCGGCGGCGTTGGCCGGGATCCACGGCAGGACGGCCAGAAGCGGCCCGAAGAAGCTGATGGACAGGCAGGCAGCTGTGGGCAAGCCGGAGCTGGAGATCCAGACCACCGGCAGGATGGAAAGCACGCCGACGCTGGACAGGCCCGCGGGGCTGCCGCTGAACCCGATCGCGACGAGATCCAGAAGCGGGATCATCAGCGGGGCGAGCCGTCCGAGACGTTCCCACGGCACCACAACGCATGCCAGCAGGGCCACCGTGTGCAGTGCCACGGCGAAAAGAAACACCGGATCACTGAAGAGCACTTGCCAGCCGGCGGGTGATGCCAGGACGACGGCGACCATGGCCACCGCCAGCGGCAGCTGGCAGGCCAGCGACCGCACCCGAGGCCCCAAGGCACTGAAGTAGCCGTCCACCCTTCGGACCAGTTGCTGTTCACTCACTGAAGCCTTACTCCTTCCTCGCTGCTCCAGTTTTACACCTCCTGTCACACAAGATTGACTCAACACTTAGGAATTGGGCTTCTATTCCTGCGCCGGAACCGTCTTTTCCGCGTCCCCGTGGGTATCCTGACAATGCCGGTGGGGGCCGGTGTGATCAGCATTGCCGGCGCGTCCGCGTCGGAAGATGGAGCAGGACCTGATGTGAGGGGCGCCATGACTGACCTTGGAGTCGCTGTCGTCGTTGAGGACGACGAAGACGTTCGAAACCTGATCGAAGCCGTACTGAGCCAGGCGGGATTCGACGTCCATTTGGCAGCCCGCGGCCGGGAAGGGGTGGACGTCGTCCGTCGCTTGGACGCTGACGTCGTCACCTTGGACGTTGGGCTGCCCGACATCGACGGCTTCGAAGTACTGCGCCGGATCCGCCTGTTCAGTGATGCGTACGTCGTGATGTTGACAGCGCGAACGGACGAGATGGACACACTCACCGCGCTGCACACCGGCGCCGACGATTTTTTGACCAAACCCTTCAGGCCCCGCGAACTCCGTGCCAGGGTGGCGGCGATGATGCGGCGGCCCCGGCAGAACACTATCAGCGCACCACTCGGCACTGCGGTCGCTGCGGGTTTCGCCGCCCCGGCTGTGCCGCAGGATTCCATGCTCCGGCACAACGGTCTGGAACTTAACCCGGACAGCCGGACGGTCACCGTGGACGGCGCGGCCACCAGCCTTACCCGCAGCGAGTTCGATCTACTGCATGCCCTGCTCAAGGGAGCCGGTGCCGTCCGCTCCAAGTCTGACCTGGTCCGCGTGGTCCGGGGCGAGTACTACGCCGCGGACGCGTATATCGGTGAATCCGACGAGCGGGCCGTTGAGGTCCATATCGGGAATCTTCGGCGGAAGCTGCGCGAGGATCCGCTGCAGCCGCGCTGGCTTCAGACGATCCGCGGTGTGGGGTACCGGCTGGCACCCCAGCGCGGCTAGCTTTCCCGGAGGACGAAGCCGGACTGCAGTTCGTCCACGGTGTCGCTGCCGCTCTCGGCAACTTCGGCCAGGAGGGACCGGGCGCGGTCCATGTCGCCGGCTCGGATGGCAGCCTCAAGTTCTGCGGCGAGCCCGGCCAGTTGTACTCCGCCAACCATCTCCGAGGACGTTCTAAGGCTCAGCACAGCCTCCAGGGAGCCGGCCTGGTCCCGGCGCCCCAGCGCCGACGCCAGGCAGCTGTAGCGGCGATCCCACATCTTTGCGTAGTCTCTGGCGAAACCTTTGGCTGCGGAAGGGCTGTCCAGCTGGGTACCGAGATCCTGGAGCGCCGCAGGGTCGACGAGGGGTGGAACTGCTGGATCGGCCGCCTCGCGGACGTTCAGGCTGGCTCCGCTGGCGGTGGCCTCGCCCGAGAGGGCAGTGTTCGCGCCGCCGTCTTCTGGGGGACTTGTAATGCACATGTGCCCAACGTTACTGCCTCCACCCGGACACGCTCCGCGTTCTGGGGGTTCCTGCGGAAACCTTTCGGCTTGCCGCAGGAACTTCTCCTTACAAGCCGCTGAAAGTCGCGATGGCGTTAATGACGGCTGGGCCGAGCAGTGCGATGAAGAGCACGGGCAGGATGCAGAGCATGAGCGGGAAAAGGACCTTGACGGGGATCTTCATGGCTTGCTCCTCGGCCCGCTGCCGGCGCTTCCGCCGCATTTCGCTGGCCTGCGTCCGGAGCACCGCGGAAATCGAGATTCCGTACCGGTCCGCCTGCAGGATGGCGTTGACGAAGCGACGGAGGTCCGGCGCGCCGGTCCGGTCCGCGAGGGCCAGGTACGCCTCGCGGCGAGACATCCCGATGTGCATATCCTGCAGGGTCCGGACCAGCTCGGCGGCCAGTGGTCCTTTTCCGTTTTGGCCGGTCCGTGACATGGCGGCATCGAACCCCAGGCCGGCTTCCACAGCGATGGTCATCTGATCCAGCATATCCGGCAGTTCCAGTCCGATGGTGGCCTGGCGCTCGAGCCCCCTGCTGTAGATCAGGAGATCGGGGAGGAAATAGCCAACCATGGTTACGGCGATCGAGAGCCACAGTGTCTTGGCGCTGGGATCACCTCTGATCAGCAGTAACCCGACGACGACGGCGATGCCCGCGGCGGCGAATTTGGCGGCCATGAGGCGCTTGAGCGGCCACGCGGGAGGACGGCCCGCCAGGGCGAGCTGCCGGTCCAGGTTTGCCACCAGACGCCGGGGGGTGAACCGTCCGGCGAAAGACTCCAGTACCGAGTTCCTCGCTTTGACGGGCTTCTTGGCGGGAACAAGCCCCCGGGACAGGTTTGCCACGATGGAATCCTTCCCGGCGACACGGGTGCCGACGACGGACCACGTTGCCAGGGCAATAGCCGCCATGATCAATCCGATAGCTGCAATAGCCGTTGCCGACATAAGAAACTTCTCCTCTCAGGCCTTCGCTAGAACTTGAACTGAACGACTTTGCGCAGCCAGAGTCCGCCCAGACTGAAGAGGACTGCCGCGGCGCCGACCATCGTGAGGCCCAGCGGTGTGGTCACCATGGGATCCATGTACCCCGGGCTGATGACCATCAAGGCTCCCGTGATCGCCACCGGCAGCAGCATCAGGACCAGCGCCGAGATCTTCCCTTCGGCGCTGAGAGCCTTCACCTGGCCGCGGATCTGGCTCCGCTCCCGGATGGTCTGGCCCACCTGGTCCAGCACGTCAGCCAAGTTGCCGCCAACCTCCCGGTGGATGGCGATGGCTTGGGCCACCCAGGAAAAATCCTCCGAGCGCATGCGCAGGGCGGCGTCGTCCAGAGCCTCGCCCAGATCCCGGCCGAGCCTCGTTTCGTTGATGATCCGTGCGAACTCAGCGGTGGTGGGGGCCTCGGCTTCCCCGGCCACCGCGTCAATGGCGCGCAGCAGGCTGTGGCCGGCGCGCAGGCCACCGGCGAGAAGCTGCAGGGTCTCGTCGAGCTGTGCGGCGAATTTTGCTCGGCGGCGCGATGCCAGGAACCGCAGGATGAAGCGCGCACCGAACGGCGAGAGTAGCAGGAGAATTAACGCCGGAAGCGGACCTAGCACGGCCAGCGCTACGGCGCCGATGATGGCCGCGCCGGCCAGTCCGAGGACCACAAACTCCGCGGCCTTCATACTGAGGCCTGCCTGTTCCAGCGATGCCGCCACCGCTGCAGTGTAGTTCCGCCTCTTCAACAGGGATTCCACGGCTGCAGTTGCCCGGGCCCCCATACCCCGGGCTAAGGTACTCCGGCCGGGAACTGTGGCGGCCCGCCGGTTGAGCAGGGTGGCCGGTCGGCGCGGCGCCACAACGAACAGAACGGCAACGCCCAGGGCCGCGTAGCTCAACAGAAATCCCAGGATCATTTCCATGAGTTTGCCTTCGTCATCGGGCCCGGGCCAATACGGGAGCAGGATTGAAAATCCCGGGGGAGAGCTCTATGCCGAGTTCCGTGAAGCGGTCCGTAAACCGCGGGCGGACCCCGGTGGGCATCGGCTTGCCGAGGAAACGGCAGTTGGCATCGAGTCCGGCGCTGTAGTCGAAGACAAATGCGTCTTGAAGGGTCACGATCTCGCCTTCCATGCCCTGGACTTCGGTGACATGGGTGACGCGGCGGGTGCCGTCGCGGAGCCGGGTGAGTTGGACGATCACGTCCACGGCGGAGGCGATCTGTTCCCGGACTGCGCGCAGCGGCAGGTCCATCCCGGCCATCAGTACCAGGGTTTCGAGCCGGGCGATGGCGTCCCGGGGGGAGTTTGAGTGGACCGTGGACAGGGAACCATCGTGGCCGGTGTTCATGGCCTGCAGCATGTCCAGGGTCTCTCCGCCTCTGACCTCACCCACCACGATCCGGTCGGGCCGCATCCGGAGGGAGTTGCGGACGAGGTCGCGGATGGTGATTTCGCCTTTACCCTCAATGTTGCTGGGCCTGCTCTCCAGCCGGACCACATGGTCCTGCTGCAGTTGGAGCTCGACGGCGTCCTCGATGGTGACGATGCGTTCGCCCTCCGGAATGAAGCTGGACAGGACGTTGAGCAGCGTGGTTTTGCCCGTCCCGGTGCCGCCCGAGACGATGATGTTCAGGCGGGCTTTGACGCAGGCGTCGAGGAGCTCGGCCATTTCCGGGGACAGCGTGCCGAAGCTGATGAGGTCGTGGACCTGGAAGGGGTCGGTGGCGAATTTGCGGATGGTCAGTGACGACCCGTTGACGGCCAGCGGCGGGACAACGGCGTTGACTCTGGATCCGTCGGCCAGCCGGGCGTCCACCAAGGGCGAGGATTCATCGATGCGCCGTCCCACCCGCGCAACGATGCGCTCGATGACCTTCCGGAGGTGCGCTTCGGAGGCGAAACGGACCCTGCTGCGGGTCAGTTTCCCATCCTGTTCGACGTAGATCATGTCCGGGCCGTTGACCATGATCTCCGTGATGCTCTCGTCGTCAAGGAGGCGCTGCAGGGGTCCGTAGCCCAGGACATCATCGCTGACGCCCTTGATCAGGCGTTGTCTTTCATCCTTGGTCAGCGGCACCTGCTCGGCCTCGACCACCTCGATGAGCTCTTGCTGCACCAGCGCGTGCAGCTGATCCTCGGTCAGGGACGTATCAATCAGCCGGGTGCCCAGCCGTTCGAACAAAATGGAACCGGCCCGATCTTTCAACTTGGCCAGGGCGTCCCGGGCCGGGGCGGCCTCCGCCGGCGCGGGCTTCCGGGGACTCCCGGCGGCGGACGGGGGAACCGGCTGGGTGGTGCCTGCCGCGCGAACGGAGCGGGCATCCGGCGCACGCTTGACCGGGACCGGGACCGGTGCAGGGCCAGGCGCAGGGGCAGGGATAGAGGTCGGGTCCGGGGCGGGCATCAGTGAGGATGCGGGTGCGGGGCGGTCAGGACGTGCGGGTGCTTCGTAACGGGCCTGCTGTCCGGCAGTGTCGCGGGCAGCCTGCAGGCGCTGGGCGAGGTTCATTTGGCTCCTACCCGGTGCCGGGGCCCGTACCGCCGGGGCGGGACTGCAGGGGCGACGAAGCGGGCCAACAATGTTTGCAGTGCTTTGGTGGCCGGTCCGCGGACCGCTCCGTTCAGCAGGGGGGATCCCTGGTTGGTGGAAAGAGCGACCGCTCGGGAGCGCGGTATCACCACGTCCACGCTGGTTCCCAGCGCAGTCTCCACATCGCGCAGTGAGACGCCGGCCTTGAAGTCCGCGCCGTTGAGGATCATATGCCGCTTGAGCGGATGCATCCCCAGCTCGGCCAGCACGTCCAGTTCCCTGCGCATGCCCCGGACGCCCGGCACATCAGGACCGGTGACGAAGATGAAATCCGTGGCTTGGTCCAGGGCGGCAAGGGTGTGGTCCGACAGGCCGGGGGCGGTGTCCACTACAACATAGCGGTACTGGCTGGCCAGTTGGCCGAGCAGGTGGGCAACGTCCTCGCCGGTCAGTCCCTCGGCGGCGTCGGGGGAGTCCGGGGCGCAGAGTGCATAGAGACCACTGGGATGGGCGCTCAGGAACGTCTTGAGCACCATGGTGTCCCGCCGCGCGGGACCGTGTACGGCGTCGGACACCGAGTGTTCAGCGGAGATGGCGAGTGCGCTGGCAACGTCGCCGAACTGCAGATCCAGATCCACCAAAACTGCGCCGTGCGGCGCTGACCTGGCGAGGCCCACTGCGAGATTGCTCGCGATAGTCGTCTTTCCGACGCCGCCCTTGGGTGAGACGACGGCGATGACCCGCCCGGCAGGCGTCGCAGCCTTGGTCTGTTCCACGGGCACAGCTCTGCGGTGCACAGCGGCGCTACGCACGGCACGGTGGAGCAGCGCCGCGATCTCGGCAGCACCGGCCTCCGGTTCCAGCAGGTCAAGGACTCCGGCGCGCAGCGCCGCCAGCACAACGCCGGGGTCCGGCTGAGCCGCCAGGAGTACCGCCACTTCGGGGCATTCTACGTCGAACGCCGTCGCGAGCGTCAGCGCCAGCTCCAGCGGCATGCCCGGGCCAAGGATCAGAACCTCGAGATCAGCGGGGCGTTCCAACTGGCTCCGAACGTCGGCAGGGCGCCCCGGAAGCCTGCCGCCCTGCCAGCGGTGGACGTCCCCCTGCAAGGGCCCCGTGGCGGCTGCCCCGATCCGGCCCGGCAGGCCAGGATCATCGGTCACGACGACGTAACGGCTCACTTGTAGATCCCCTCGCGGCTCAGTTCGCGGGTGCCGTCTTCCCCGGCGGTTGAGGGTTCGCCGGAGAGCCAGATGGTGCCGAACTCCTGTCCATAGACAACTTTCTCCGCGTTTGCCGAGGTCAGTGCCAGGGTCACCAGCAAGTTCTCGGATGCGGCCCCCGGGCTGGCTTCGGAGCTCGATTTTTCCGTGACAGGGGCGGTTGCTCCCTGGACGGCAGTGACTAGGACTTTGTGCAGCGTCAGATGCGTGACTTCCGCCGGCGGTTTGGTTATGCCAGCACCGAGGGAGATGAAGATCCCCACGGTGTCCCCGGCCTTGAGCAGTCCGCCCACCGCGCGCTGCGGCGCCAGGAGGATCGACACCTCCTGCATCCCGGCCGGCACAGTGGCAGTCCCCGGGTCCGTCGTGGTGGCCGGATCCCGGAATCGGGTGCGCAGGAGCTGTTCACCGGGCACCAGGTCCACGGTTGTGACGAGTCCGCTGATGGCTGCAGGATCGGACACGGCGTCAGCCGCAAGAGTCTTTGCGGGCACAGCTTGCCGCGTGGCGCTCTGCAGCACCGTGGCTGAAGGGGTTCCGGCGGGCACCGCCGCGCTGACTATGAGCACCTCGGAGGTCTGGACTCCAGCGAAAGCTCGCTGCTCTGCGCCGTTGGTGTAGGAGACCAGCAGGATGCTCCCGACCACTGCCAGCACGACGGCTGCTACCGATGCCAGGACTCTGCTGTTCACTCTGATTGCTCCTACAGGGTTAACGCGACGAAGAAGGCGTTGAGGGACTTTCCGTCCAGCTCCTCAACGCCGAAAGACTGGAGATCCGCGAGGGAGACCAGCGTAATGAATTTGCCCTTGACGCCCGTGCACTTATTGCAGCCAGCCTCCGATCGCTGCTCGCTCGGCCAGCTGTGCGCGGTCACTTTGAGGGCGGCGAAACCGTCGATAACGTATGACACGTTGTTTCCGTTGCCGGAGGCGCTGGCGTAGACCGGAAGGAGGATGGTGGTGCCATCAATGTGGCATCCCTTGGGGCCGCTCTTGCCCGGCTCGCCGCCGATGACCTGGTGGACGTCGACGGAAGTCTGGCAGTCATTCCTTGCGTCTGCGTCTAGCCAGCCAAAAGCGCCCGGTAATGTTTGGCCACCTGCGCCGGTGCAGGTGGAGGTACTGGTGATCCAAAGCTCAACATCTTTGGGTGCCGAATCGAAAATGCAACGGGGGGCGGTGAACGGAAAAACGGTGGCTTTTGACGGGCTGCCCCACGAGGCCTTTGCCTCCGCCTCTACCGTGGTGGACTTGATGCCCAGGACCGGGGCAAACCAGTGCCGGACGGCGCTGCCGCCGTCCGGGGTGGCGGTGCTGGTCCGGACCGTCACGGAGTTCCCGGAAATGACGGCCGTGGCGGCGGAAACCCCGTCGTGGGCGTTCTTCCCGGCGAGCAGCGTGGCCGTGGCGTCGGGATTGGTGCATCTTCCCGCAGCGCAGTCCTGAGCAATGGCCAGAGCCGCAGCGTCGGCCCCGTTCTGTAGCTGGAACCGTTCCGCATAGATCATGCCGACGTCCACCACGATTGCGGTCATGCCGAGCAACACCACCATAAAAATTGCCATGATCACGGCCACGGCGCCGTCTTCCCCGTTCCTCAGCTGCCTGTTCAGCCGCCGCATCGCATCACCGCCCGTCCGGTCAGCGGGACAGAGTCGGCGAAGAGGCCGGACAACAGATCCACGGAGTAGGTGATGGTGACCGTTACATCCGTGGCGGCGGCGCAGGACGCCGGCGTGACCTGGATGTTCCCGGCGTTGAGCCGGGGATTGAGGTTTGGCGCCGCAGCGATCGCCGTGTTGATCGCCGTGCCGGGCAGCTTCTGGATGGCCATCACCCGTACCGATTCCCGGGCGGCGGCGCTCAGCTGCAGCTGGGCGTTGAAGACCCGGCCAAACTCGATAACCCCCAGAAGAAGCAAAAGAAGCAACGGAACGATCAAGGCGAACTCGACTGCGGCGGCGCCGCGCTCTGAGGATGATCGTTCCATTGCTTCTTTCGGCAGACGTAGGGAATGCGGCCACAATCAACCGAGGCACCGCAGCGCCTCGAGAGGCAGCTGTCCGGCCGGGCCGGCTACTTGAGCGTGGTCTTGGCGCTGAGGCCCGTGAAGAAGGCGCTCAGGTCTTTGCCGAAAGCGGTGACACCGACGATCAGGACCACGGCGATCAGGGCCACCAGGAGGCCGTATTCGACCGCGGTGGCGCCCTTTTCATCGTTGCGAAGGCGGGACTGGAGCGTGAAACCGAGGGTGTGCAGGTTTGCTGCCAGACGAGCGAACATAAAGACTCCTGAAGAGAGATGCGGCTGGCCCAGCGCCAGCTCCAGAATATACGTTAGAACGTGCCAGGACGCTTCGGGCCGGTGCTGCGCGCAAGCTGCGCAAAGGCTTGACGTACGGGCTGTTCCTGCGCTGGACCTGTGCCTACGCTGGGAAATGGAGCGCTCCTCGCGGGCTACGACGTGAACAAAACAACCCCCAGGGCCGCCGCGAGCAGAGAGGGCCCAAAAGCAACCTCAGCCGCTCGGCCCGGTACCTGCCGCCGGATCGCGACTAGGGAGACAATCCCCCCGATGACGAAGCCCAGGGCGCCGCCGTAAAGTACCTGGCTCCAACCCAGGAAACCCAGGTGGAGGCCCACAGGAGCGGCGAGCTTCACATCGCCCATTCCGATGCCATGCGGCGACACGAGCGCCAGGCTCAGGAATACAACGAACAAGACCGCCGCCCCGGCCACTGCGCGAAGAAACCCGAACCAATCGGTCGTGGCCACGCTACTGACAGCGAAGAGCGCCAAGCCGGACACGAGCAAGGCGCCCACGAGTGGATTTGGCAGCAGGCGGAGAGTGAGGTCGATGCGGGCCAGCTGGACGGCGAGCACGCCAAGCACCAGAAAGGCTGGCAGCGACCAGACCGCACCGAACCGGAGTGCCAGGGCGACGCAAAATAGGCCAGTCAGGGCCGACGTCGTAATTCGTGTCCATCTGGCCGGCAATACGCCAAGGCGGGGGAGCGAGCGAGCGATCGCCAGCTCGGAGAGCATCGCCGCGAACAGGCCGAACAGTCCCGCGGAAATGACGAGGAGCGGCCCGGCGCTGGCTGCAATACCTGATAAGGACACTAGGACTCCCTGACTGGAGCAGCACGGGGGCGGGCCGGGCTGACCGTGCACCGTGCACGGGGACACCCCATTTTGACCCAGCGACACGTCTTCGGCTATTCTTGGTAGTCGTTGTGCGTGTCCTTCTCGATGATGCGTGCCCACGTGGGAATCCGGTTGCAGGATGACTACCCGGTGGGCACAGTCGAGACCTCAGGATGACTGGTTACATAGAGCCCTCACCTCTGTTCCGGTAACGCATAGATAGTAGGTGCACCTTCGTGTGACGCCTAAAACAAGAACGCCAGAACAAGAACGAGGCAAACACCGTGCGTACGTACACCCCGAAGCCCGGCGATATCAACCGCCAGTGGCACGTCATTGACGCCACCGACGTTGTCCTTGGTCGTCTTGCCAGCCAGACCGCAATCCTGCTGCGCGGCAAGCACAAGGCCACCTTTGCGTCCCACATGGACATGGGCGATTTCGTCATCATCATCAACGCTGAAAAGGTTGCCCTCACCGGCGCCAAGCTGGAGCAGAAGCGCGCATACCGCCACTCCGGCTACCCGGGCGGCCTGACCTCGGTCACCTACGCGGAGCTGCTGGAATCCAACCCGGTTCGCGCCGTGGAGAAGGCCATCAAGGGCATGCTCCCGAAGAACTCCCTCGCTGCACAGCAGCTGGGCAAGCTGAAGGTCTACAAGGGTGCAGAGCACCCCCACGCAGCCCAGCAGCCCAAGACGTACGAAATCACCCAGGTCGCCCAGTAGTCCTGGCCACCAACCAACTTTTTATCAAGGAGAATCGTGGCTCAGAACGAAGAACTGACCACCGAGGCCGTTGTGGCTGAGGAAAACCTGACCAGCTACACCTCGGAAAGCGGTCCTGCAGAAGCAGAAGCGCCCAAGAAGGAACGCCCGGCCCTCACGGTTGCCGGTGCAGCAGTTGGCCGTCGCAAGGAAGCCGTCGCACGCGTTCGCATCGTGCCCGGCACCGGCAAGTGGATCATCAACGGCCGCGAACTGGCCAACTACTTCCCGAACAAGCTGCACCAGCAGGACGTCAACGAGCCCTTCAAGATCCTTGATCTTGATGGCGCCTATGACGTCTTCGCCCGTATCCACGGTGGCGGAATTTCCGGCCAGGCCGGTGCCCTGCGCCTCGGCATCGCCCGTTCACTGAACGAGATCGACACCGAGAACAACCGGGCCACCTTGAAGAAGGCCGGTTACCTGCGTCGTGACGCCCGCGTCATCGAGCGCAAGAAGGCCGGCCTCAAGAAGGCCCGTAAGGCTCAGCAGTACTCCAAGCGCTAAACTGCGCTGGCGCGAAAGCCCGTTCCGCCCATTGTGGCGGGGCGGGCTTTCGCCGTTTGCCCTCCGCAACGGCCGGTATTCGGCCGGCGCCGCGGGCTCGGCGGGGCCCGACGGGCGGAAGATGGCCCGCCATCGTCTAAACTTGACCCGATGTCTAGATTATTTGGAACAGATGGTGTCCGGGGTTTGGCGAACGGCCTGCTGACGGCCGAGCTGGCGATGCAGCTGGCCCAGGCCGCGGCAGTGGTGCTTGGCCACGACCGTAATACGAGCGTGACCCGGCCGCGTGCCGTGGTCGCCCGGGACCCCCGGGCCAGTGGTGAATTCATCGCAGCTGCCGTCGAAGCGGGGCTTTCCAGCTCCGGGATCGACGTGTACGACGCCGGTGTGCTGCCGACCCCGGCCGCGGCTTATCTGGTGGCAGATCTCGACGCAGACTTCGGTGTGATGATCTCCGCTTCGCACAATCCTGCCCCGGATAACGGCATCAAGTTTTTTGCCCGTGGCGGCCAGAAGCTCCCTGACGCCGTTGAAGACGCCATCGAGGAACAGCTCGGCAAAGAGCCATTCCGGCCGATCGGGGGCGATGTTGGCCGGATCCAGCGTTTCTCGGACGCCGAGGACCGTTACATCGTCCATCTGCTCGGCACCCTCCCACACCGCCTGGACGGTCTTAAGGTCGTTTTGGACTGTGCCCACGGTGCGGCGAGTGGCTGTTCCCCCCAGGTCTTCAAGGACGCCGGCGCTGACGTTGTTGTTATCGGCGCGG
Source organism: Arthrobacter sp. AL05 (assembly GCF_029960715.1). Classification (NCBI taxonomy): domain Bacteria; kingdom Bacillati; phylum Actinomycetota; class Actinomycetes; order Micrococcales; family Micrococcaceae; genus Arthrobacter; species Arthrobacter sp. AL05. The sequence goes on along the minus strand of NZ_JASBRC010000004.1, from coordinate 261,379 downwards.
AACCGGACGGCCTGAACATCAACGACGGCGTTGGCTCCACCCATCTGGGACCGCTCAAGCAAGCAGTCCTGGAGCACGGTGCGGACCTCGGGATTGCGCATGACGGCGATGCGGACCGCTGCCTGGCCGTTGACCACGAAGGCGGTGAAGTGGACGGCGATGAGATTATGGCCATCCTCGCCGTTGCGCTGAAAGCCTCCGGCAAGCTCAAGGACGACGTCCTCGTCGCGACAGTGATGAGCAACCTCGGCCTCAAGATCGCGCTGCGCGAAGCCGGCATCAGCCTGCGCGAAACAGGAGTGGGCGACCGCTACGTCCTGGAAGGGATGCGCGAAGGCGGCTACAACCTTGGCGGCGAGCAGTCCGGCCACGTGATCTTCGCCGACCATGCCACCACCGGCGACGGCGTCCTCACCGGCTTGCAGATTGCCGCCCAGGTGGCACTGACCGGCCGTCCGTTGAAGGAACTGGCCGCGGTGATGACCAAACTTCCGCAGGTCCTGATCAACGTCAGGGGAGTGGACCGCGCGCGGGTCAAGGGCGACGGCGCAGTGGCTGAAGCCGTTGCGCGGGCTGAGGCCGAGCTCGGAGACACCGGACGGGTCCTGCTGCGCCCCTCAGGCACCGAGGCTGTGGTCCGGGTGATGGTTGAGGCCGAGTCCCAGGACACGGCCCAGCACGTCGCGGAGCGCCTTGCCCAGGTGGTCCGGACCGAGCTGGCCTTGGAGCTCGTCGCCGACTGAGCTTTCCCGCACGCAGTTGTGGCGTGTCCCCCGCGGGGACACGCCACAACTGCGTGCGGCGCCTTTAGCTGGCGCGCCCGCTCTGGAGCGCGTCGCGGATCTCGGTGAGCAGGGCGATCTGGGGATCCTCGGCTGCTTCTGCCTTGACGTCGGCGTTGATGCCGAGGCGGCGGTTGCGTCGTTCGATCATGTGGTTCATGGGGACGACGACAACAAAGTAGATAGCTGCCGCGATCAGGAGGAAGTTGACGATCGCGGTCAGCAGCACACCGAACTTGATGTCATTTCCGTTCAAGGTAACAACGGCGAAACTGTCAAAGTTGGGCGAACCCACCAGGCCTGCAATGAACGGCATCAGCACGCTCTGGACTAGTGCCGTTACCACGGCGCCAAAAGCGGCGCCGATGACGACTGCGACGGCAAGGTCTACGACGTTGCCCTTGAGAATAAAGTTCTTGAACCCGGTTAGCATGTACTCAAAATAGCCCGCCTGTGTGAACACCCCGTATCAGGGAGGTTAGTTCCCGTAGCGTGTCGGTCGGCCGCTCCGGAGCTCGGGTCCAGGCACCCGGCCTACCGGTAGCCCGGCGCCGCTTCGAGGCCGAAGTACTCCTCGAGAGTCGCAACGCCCCGGGTGTTCATATCGACCGCCGCTTCCACGCCCACGTAGCGCAGGTGCCAGGGTTCGTAGTAGTAGCCGGTTCGCTCGTGGAACATCCACGGGTAGCGCACCACAAAACCAAACCGATGGGCGTTGGCCTTGGCCCAAAGTGCTGCCGGTTGCGTGGCGAATGCGGGGGTGAAGCTGTCCTGCCCGCTGCCGTCGCCGATGTCGAAGGACCAGCCCGTCTGGTGTTCCGAATAGCCCGGCCGGGCGGAGGCGGTATCCGCACCGGCCTGCCCCTCCGCAGCCACCCACTTGTTATAAGTCGCGATCTGGGTGGCGAAGGAGCGGTACCCGCTGGCCAGGGTGATGGAGATGCCGTCGGCCGCAGCCGCAGCAAACATCTCTTCCGCTGCTGCCGCCGTCGTGCTGTTCAGTAGCGCCGCTTCGCCGGAGGTGGCCAGGCGCACGCGCGGCTGGACGAGGCCGGCCGGAGCGAAGTCGGCGGGGGAAAGTGGCCGGTGCTTGTTCACGATGACCCACGGGCTCGCCGGGTCGGTGAGTGAGTGCCGGGCCGGGGGTGCCGCAGTGGACACCGCGGGGGCCGGGGACGGGGCCGGAGCTGCTGCTGTTGGCTCGGTGGCTGCGGGACTGTCCGGCAGAATCCCTGCCGCAGCCGTCGCCGAAACCGTCCCCCCGGTGGCTGCCGGCGGCGTTGCCGACACGGACGGCGGCGGCCGGATCCCTTCGGGAGCGCAGGCGCTGAGGACCGCGAGGCCCGAGCCGGCCAGCAGGAGCCGGCTGAAAGCCCGCCTGCCGGGGCCGGCGGCTGACTCCGGTGCCGGCTGCGGCGCGGCCGAACCGTCATGGCACACGTGTGCTACACCTTGCGGAGCAGCATACGGCGGATGGAGTGGTCTGCGTCCTTGGTGAGGACCAGCTGTGCACGGCCCCTGGTGGGGAGCACGTTCTCTTCGAGGTTTGGTTCGTTGATGCGTTTCCAGATATCCCGGGCAGTCTGTTCCGCCTCGGCATCCGAGAGCGTGGCATAGCGGTGGAAGTAGGACTCCGGCTGCGCGAACGCCGTGGTCCTAAGGGTGCGGAAGCGGTCCACGTACCACTCCTCTATATAGGAGGTTTTGGCGTCAACATAGATGGAAAAGTCGAAGAAGTCACTCAGCGCCAGCCCCTGCCGGCCGTCCTGGCGCGGCCTGGCCGGCGCCAGCACGTTCAGCCCCTCAACGATCAGCACATCGGGGCGGCGCACCACCACTTCCTTGCCCGGGACGATGTCGTACGTTACATGGGAGTACCAGGGTGCCCGGACTTCTTCGGCCCCGCCCTTGATCTCGCTCACAAAGCGGAGCAGGGCGCGGCGGTCGTAGGATTCGGGGAATCCCTTCCGTTCCAGCAGCTGCCGCCGCTTGAGTTCGGCCAGCGGGTACAGGAAACCGTCGGTGGTGATCAGCTCCACGTTGGGGGTACCGGGCCACCGGCGGAGCATCTCGCGGAGTACCCGGGCGATTGTCGATTTGCCCACGGCGACCGAGCCGGCGACGCCGATCACAAACGGCGTGCGCTGGGTCTGCTCACCCAGGAACGTCGTGGTCGCGGCATGGAGCTGGCCCGCCGCCTCGACATACAAATGCAGCAGCCGGGACAAGGGGAGGTAGACCTCGCGGACTTCCTTTATATCCAGGGGGTCGCCGAGGCCACGGAGACGGAGCACGTCCTCCCGGTTGAGGGGCTGCTCCATCTGGGCAGCGAGCCGGGACCAGGTCTGCCGGTCCAGCTCCACGAACGGGGAGACGCCGTCGCCGTTCGCATCATTGCGTTGCAAAGTCACCCTAGAGATTCTGCCCTCCGCCGGGCCGAGAGCGAAATGGACCGTCAGCGGACCGCCGCGCAGCAGGGGGGTGGCGGGCCGGGCTGCTGATCCTACGCCGGGGGCCCGGGAAACCCGCTAGGCTTGTGCCCATGTGTGGAATCGTTGGATATGTGGGCCACTCCGCTGGCCGGGTAAATACTGGACACAATGCTCTGGACGTTGTCCTTGAGGGACTGCGGCGCTTGGAATACCGGGGCTACGACTCTGCAGGGATCGCCGTTGTGGCGGACGGAACCATTTCATCGCGCAAAAAGTCGGGCAAGCTGAGCAACCTGATCGCCGAACTTGAGGCCAACCCGCTGCCTGACTCGCTGACCGGCATCGGTCACACGCGATGGGCAACCCACGGCGGTCCGACGGACCAGAACGCGCACCCGCACCTCTCCGACGGGGGCAAGCTGGCCCTCATCCACAACGGCATCATCGAAAACTTCGCCGAACTCAAGCTGGAACTCGTGCACAAGGGAGTGACTTTCCTCTCCGAGACGGACACCGAAGTCGCTGCGGCACTCCTGGGCGATATCTACCGGAACCAACTCCAGGGCGACCCCGCCAAGGGCGGCCTCACCAAAGCCATGCAGCTTGCCTGCCAGCGCCTGGAAGGTGCGTTTACCCTCCTCGCCGTCCACGCGGACCAGCCCGATGTTGTGGTGGCAGCCCGCCGGAACTCCCCGCTCGTCGTCGGACTCGGTGACGGCGAGAATTTTCTCGGCTCGGACGTCTCCGGGTTCATCGACTACACCCGGCGCGCCGTCGAACTCGGCCAGGACCAGATCGTCACCATCACCGCAGACACCGTGGAAATCACCGACTTCTACGGCGCCCCGGCCGAGGGCAAGGAATACCACGTCAACTGGGATCCGGCTTCGGCGGAAAAGGGCGGCTTCCCGTCCTTTATGGAAAAAGAAATCCACGACCAGCCGGACGCCGTCCTGCAGACCCTGTTGGGCCGCTCGGACATCAACGGCAAGCTGACCCTCGACGAGCTCCGGGTAGATCCGGAACTGCTCAAGAACGTCAACAAGATCATCGTCCTCGCCTGCGGCACCTCCGCCTACGCCGGCCAGGTCGCCAAGTACGCGATCGAGCACTGGTGCCGGATCCCGACCGAGGTGGAGCTCTCGCACGAATTCCGCTACCGCGACCCGATTGTGGACGAGAACACCCTGATCGTCTCGATTTCCCAGTCCGGCGAGACCATGGACACCCTGATGGCCGTCCGTTACGCCAAGGAACAGGGCGCCAAAACGGTCTCGATCTGCAACACCAACGGGTCCACCATCCCGCGTGAGTCCGACGCCGTGCTGTACACCCACGCCGGGCCGGAAATCGCCGTCGCCTCCACCAAGGCTTTCCTGGCGCAGATCACCGCCGCCTACCTCCTGGGCCTCTACTTGGCCCAGCTGCGCGGCAACAAGTTCCAGGGCGAGATCAAGGACATCCTCGCGGACCTGAACAAGATCCCGGCCAAGATCCAGCAGATCCTCGACAACGAAGCACAGATCAAGGAACTCGGCCAGTCCATGGCGGACGCCAAATCCGTCCTGTTCCTGGGCCGCCACGTCGGCTTCCCCGTGGCAATGGAGGGTGCGCTCAAGCTCAAGGAACTCGCCTACATCCACGCCGAGGGTTTTGCCGCCGGTGAACTCAAGCACGGCCCGATCGCCCTGATCGAAGAGGGCCAGCCCGTGTTCGTGGTGGTTCCCTCGCCCCGCGGCCGCGACTCGCTGCACGCCAAGGTTGTCTCCAACATCCAGGAGGTCCGGGCCCGCGGCGCCAAGACCATCGTCATCGCGGAAGAAGGCGACGAGGCTGTCAAGGCATACGCCGAGCATGTCTTCTACATCCCCGAGACCCCCACGCTGCTGGCACCGCTGCTCAGTACCGTTCCACTGCAGATCTTTGCCCTTGCCCTGGCCTCCGCCAAGGGTTACGACGTGGACCAGCCTCGCAACCTGGCCAAGAGCGTGACCGTAGAATAGCGCCATGATTGTTGGCATTGGCGTAGACGTCGTAGACATTGAACGGTTCGGCCGGCAGCTGGAGCGCACCCCCGGGCTGCGTGACAGGCTGTTTGTGCCGGCGGAGCGCGAACTGAACACCCGCTCACTGGCTGCCCGGTTCGCCGCCAAGGAAGCCGTGGCCAAGGTCCTCGGCGCTCCGGCCGGCATGAACTGGCAGGACTGCTGGATCGGACTTGACCAGCACGGGCCCACCGTCCAGGTCAAAGGAACTGTGCTTGCCGTGGCGGAGTCGAAGGGCGTTAAACGCTGGCACCTGTCGATGAGCCACGACGGCGGTATTGCCACGGCGACGGTCATCGCCGAAAGCTGAGCGTTACCCGCCTGACCAGAACCGGACTACCCGCAGCGAGTGCACCGCGAACGGACTGAAACGATGATCAGCGCCTACACCGGAAGCCAGATTCGTGCGGCTGAAGAGAGCTTTCTCCACGCCAGCCGGGCACCCCGCGCGGGCGCTGTCCTGATGCAGCGGGCCGCCTACGGGCTGGCCAACGCGGTAGTCCGCGAGCTCCGGTCCCGCGGCAGCCGGCTCTATGGCGCCAGCGTCACGGTGCTGGCCGGGAAGGGCAACAACGGCGGGGACGGATTGTTCGCGGCAGCCATGCTGGCGGGCCGGGGAATGCGGACGACAGCCGTCCTGACGGGGGGAGAAGCCCATCCGGGGGCACTCACCGCCTTTGAAGCTGCAGGCGGCCGGGTGCTGCGGCTGTCGTCGGAGAACACCGCCGCCGCCGCGCTGGACGCCGCCGGTTCCGGCGTCGTGATCGACGCGGTCCTTGGCACCGGCGCCCGCGGCGGGCTCCGCGGCCCTGCCGCTGCGCTGTTCGAGCAGCTGGCGGGCTCGCGGCCCGGACTCGTGGTGGCCTGCGACCTCCCCAGCGGCGTAGACGCCGATACCGGTGAAGTCAGCGGACCTGTGCTGCGCGCCGAACTCACTGTGACCTTTGGGGCGGCCAAGGCCGGTCTGCTGGCCGATCCCGGCGCGGACTTCGCCGGCCGCGTGCAGCTTGTCCGCATCGGCATTGACGATGTCCTGCCGGAGCCGGCCCTGCGCCGTTTCGAAGCCGGGGATCTGTCCGCCCTCCTGCCGTATCCGGAACGGCGCTCCCAGAAGTACTCCCGCGGTGTCCTGGGTGTCGTGGCAGGATCGACGCGCTATCCCGGCGCCGCCGTGCTGGCCTGCCGCGGAGCGCTGGCCGCAGGGGCGGGCATGGTGCGCTACCTCGGCCCGCCCGAGGTCTCCGACCTGGTCCGGCGTTCCTGCCCCGAAGTTGTCTGCGGCTCCGGCAGCGTCGCTGATGCCCGCGTCCAGGCGTGGCTCCTGGGCCCGGGCCTTGATGAGCAAGCCCACGCGCAACTGGAGCGCGTCAGCGACGCCGCCGCCGCCGGCCTTCCGGTCATCGCGGATGCCGGGGCGCTGCCTGCTTTGCCGCGGACCCTCGCCCCGCACGTTGTGCTGACGCCGCACGCCGGCGAACTTGCCGCCCTGCTGGCGCGATACGGCGACGGAGCCGGCCGTTCCGCGGTGGAAAGCGCCACGCTCGCGGCCGTCCGGCGGGCCAGCGGCCTCACCGGCGCCACGGTACTGCTCAAGGGCGCCACAACCCTCGTCGCCGCACCGTCCGGGACCGTCTTCAGCCAGTCCGAAGCGACACCGTGGCTGGCAACGGCCGGCAGCGGAGACGTCCTGGCCGGTGTTCTCGGCGGCCTCCTGGCGCAGCTGTCGGAGCACGCCGGGGCTTTCGCGCGCCGCGGCATTCCGGCCGCCGACCGCTGGGCCGCCATCGCGGCGCTGGCAGCCAGCGTCCATGGCCGGGCCGGGAGCCTGGCATCGGGCGGCGGGCCGGTGACGGCGTCGAACGTTGCGGAGGCCGTGCGGGAGGTTATGTCGAGGATGTAATATAACCGCGCGTAGAGTGCGCCACGTCAGATAGTAACCTTACTTACAAGTAGTCTTTCTAGAGAATTTTCGCCACGCACGAGGAGTACACATGGAAGTCTGGCCCGGAACGGCATATCCGCTGGGAGCCACTTTTGATGGCACCGGAACCAATTTTGCCCTGTTCAGCGAACGCGCCGATCGGGTGGAGCTGTGCATCCTCGCTGATGACCTGACCGAAACCCGGGTTGAGCTGACCGAAGTGGACGGCTATGTGTGGCACTGCTACCTGCCGCACATCCAGCCCGGACAGAAATACGGCTACCGCGTCCACGGCCCGTATGAACCCGAAAACGGCAACCGCTTCAACGCCAACAAGCTGCTGATGGACCCCTACGCCAAAGCAGTCCAAGGCCAGATTGACTGGGATCCGGCGCTCTTCACCTATGAATTCGGTGACCCCGATTCCCGGAACGACAGCGATTCGGCTCCCCACACCATGCACGGTGTGGTCATCAACCCCTACTTCGAATGGGACGGGGACCGCCAGCTGCGGATCCCTTACCACCAGTCGGTAATCTACGAGGCGCACGTCAAGGGCCTGACCGAGCTGCACCCTGAAATCCCCGAAGAGCAGCGCGGCACCTACGCCGGCGTCGCGCACCCGGCGGTTATTGATCACATGAAAAAGCTCGGCGTCACCGCGATCGAACTCATGCCGGTGCACCAGTTCGTCAATGACGGCACGCTCGAGGAAAAGGGCCTCAACAACTACTGGGGCTACAACACCATCGGCTTCTTCGCGCCGCAGAACACCTACAGCTCCTCCGGCGACGTCGGGCACCAGGTCCAGGAGTTCAAGGCCATGGTCCGCGATCTGCACCGGGCCGGCATCGAGGTGATCCTGGACGTGGTTTACAACCACACCGCGGAAGGGAACCACCTGGGCCCCACGCTCTCCTTCAAGGGCATCGACAACCAGGCCTACTACCGGCTCGTTGACGACGACCAGAAGCACTACATGGATTACACCGGAACCGGAAACTCCCTCAACGTCCGGCACCCGCACTCCCTGCAGCTGTTGATGGACTCCCTGCGCTATTGGGTGACGGAAATGCACGTCGACGGCTTCCGCTTCGACCTCGCCTCCACCCTGGCCCGAGAATTCTACGACGTCGACAAGCTCTCCACCTTCTTCGAACTCATCCAGCAGGATCCGATTGTTTCCCAGGTGAAGCTGATCGCCGAGCCGTGGGACATCGGCCCCGGGGGCTACCAGGTGGGCAACTTCCCGCCGCAGTGGACCGAATGGAACGGCAAGTACCGCGATACGGTCCGCGACTTCTGGCGTGGTGAGGCATCCACCCTGGGTGAATTCGCGTCCCGTCTGACCGGCTCGGCGGACCTGTACGAAAGCTCTGCCCGGCGCCCGGTGGCCTCGATCAACTTCGTCACCGCCCACGACGGCTTCACCATGCGCGACCTCGTCTCCTACAACGAAAAGCACAACGACGCCAACGGCGAAGGCAACAACGACGGCGAATCCCACAACCGCTCCTGGAACTGCGGCGAGGAGGGGGACACGGACAACGACCACGTACTGACCCTCCGCGCCCGCCAGCAGCGCAACTTCATCGCCACCCTGCTGCTTTCGCAGGGCGTCCCGATGCTCCTGCACGGCGACGAACTGGGCCGCACCCAGCAGGGCAACAACAACACCTACTGCCAGGACTCGGAACTGAGCTGGATCCACTGGGAGGCGATGGACCAGCCGTTGGTCGAGTTCACCGCCGTCGTCAACAAGATCCGGCACGACCACCCGACGTTCCGGCGCAGCCGCTTCTTCGACGGCCGCCCGGTCCGCCGCGGCGAGGGCGAGAAGCTCCCGGACATCGTCTGGCTGAAAACGGACGGCACCGAAATGCTCCCGGAGGACTGGGACAGCGGCTTCGGGCGGACCATCGGTGTGTTCTACAACGGAGACGGCATCCAGGAGCAGGACTCCCGCGGACGCCGCATCACCGACGACAGCTTCCTGTTGTGCTTCAACGCCCACGACGACGACGTGGACTTCGCACTGCCGTCCGCGGAGTACTCGCGTTTCTGGGACGTGCTTGTGGACACCGCAGACCAGGCTGACACCGAGGAGCCGCTTAAGGCTGGTGCGGTGGTGAAGCTCGCGGCCAAGTCGATGGTGGTGCTCCGCGCCCACTCCGGTCCCGAGGTGGAAGTGGACTACTCCGCAGCCGCGTCGCTGGCCTCCATGGCCGAGCACGAGGACGCCCTCGAGGAAATGGTGGAGTCCCAGGAGGAAGCCGCCGCTACCAGCGCTTCGAAGGCTGCCGCCGAATGAGGACTCCTGTCTCCACCTACCGGCTGCAGGTCCGGCCCGGGTTCACCCTCCAGGATGCTGCCGAGACCGTGCCGTACCTGAAATCGCTCGGCGTGGACTGGATCTACCTCTCGCCGATCCTCACCGCCGAAAAGGGATCGGACCATGGCTACGACGTCACCGACCCCGCCGCGATCGACCCCGACCGCGGCGGCACCGAGGGTCTGATCGCGGCGTCGAAGGCGGCGCGGGACGCCGGCATGGGTGTGCTCGTTGACATCGTGCCCAACCATGTCGGCGTCGCAACCCCCGCCCAGAACCCGTGGTGGTGGTCCCTGCTCAAGGAGGGACAGCAGTCCCGTTACGCCCCGGCGTTCGACGTCGACTGGGACTTTGGGGCAGGCAGGATCCGGATCCCAGTACTCGGGGAGGACTCCGACGTTGACGCGCTGGAGATCAAGGACGGGGAGCTGCGGTACTACGACCACCGCTTCCCGCTTGCCGAAGGCACGTATACCGCAGGTGACTCCTCCGCCGATGACCCCCGCGAGGTGCACGACCGGCAGCACTACGAGCTGATCGGCTGGCGCCGGGCCGACGACGAACTGAACTACCGCAGGTTCTTTGCCGTCAATTCCCTGGCCGGCATCCGGGTGGAGCTCCCGGAGGTCTTTGATGAGGCCCACGCCGAGATTGTCCGCTGGTTCCGCGAGGGCCTGGTCGACGGTCTCCGGATCGACCACCCGGACGGCTTGGCCGACCCGGAGGGTTACCTGCACCGGCTCCGCGAAGTGACCGGCGGCAGCTACCTGCTGATCGAGAAGATCCTCGAGCCCGGAGAGCAGCTTCCAGCCGGCTTCGACTGCGACGGAACCACCGGGTACGACGCCCTCGCGGACGTGGACCGGCTCTTCGTCGACCCCGCCGGGCAGGCAGACCTCGACGCCCTCGACACCGGGCTGCGCGGCGGCCAGGCGGCGGACTACGAGGACATGATCCGGGGGACCAAGCGCCGGATCACGGACGGGATCCTGCACTCCGAGATGCTTCGGCTGGCCCGGCTGGTCCCGGCCGGTACCGGTCTCAGGGCAGACCAGAGCGCCGACGCCCTGTCCGAGATCATCGCCGCTTTCCCCGTTTACCGCAGCTACCTGCCCGTGGGCGCCGACGTCCTGGCGGAAGCGTGCGAACTCGCAGCCGGCCGGCGTCCTGACCTCGCCGACGCCATTGCGATGCTGCTCCCGCTGCTGCTTGACGCGGGCCCGGAGCCCGATGCCGAGCTGGGGCGCCGCTTCCAGCAGACCTCCGGCATGGTCATGGCCAAGGGGGTGGAGGACACCGCGTTCTTCCGCTACACCCGGCTGGGCACCCTGACGGAGGTCGGCGCCGACCCTACCGAGTTCTCCCTCGCAGCGGAAGAATTCCATCACCGGATGGCGCGCCGGCAGGCGGAGCTCCCTTTGTCCATGACCACGCTGAGCACCCACGACACCAAGCGCAGCGAAGACACCCGCGCACGGATCTCTGTGCTTGCCGAATTGGCACCGGAATGGCGGGCTGCCCTGGCCCGGCTTCAGGACCTTGCACCGCTGCCGGACGGACCGCTGGCCAACCTGTTGTGGCAAGCCATCGCCGGAGCCTGGCCCGCGGACCGTGAGCGTTTGCAGTCCTATGCACTGAAGGCCGCCCGTGAGGCCGGCAACTCCACCGACTGGCTGGATCCGGACGCGGGCTTCGAGGAGAAGCTGGCCGCCGTCGTCGACGCGGCCTTTGACAACCCTGAGGTTGTGGCGGAACTGGAATCCCTGGTGCAGCTCCTGAATCCCTATGGTGCCGTCAATTCGCTTGGGGCCAAGCTGGTCCAGCTGACCATGCCCGGAGTCCCCGATGTCTACCAGGGCACCGAGTTCTGGGACCGCTCGCTGACCGATCCGGATAACCGGCGGCCCTTCGACTACGGTGCGCGGCGTGCCGCACTGGCCGCGCTGGACGCCGGCGAACGTCCGGCGTCGTACACCGATGACGCGGCGAAACTCCTGGTCACCTCGAGGGCGCTGCGGCTGCGCCGCGGCCGGCCCGGGCTGTTCACGGGGTACCGCCCCGTGGTGGCTGCAGGGCCGGCTGCGGGGCATCTGGTCGGCTTTGACCGCGGCTCAGCGGCGGGACCGGGCGCGGTGACGCTCGCCACCCGGCTGCCCCGCACCCTGGAGCAGCAAGGCGGCTGGCGGGAGACCGCCATTGACCTGCCCGGAGCCATGACCGACGAACTGACCGGCGCCACGTTCGGCCCGGGTGCCGTGGAACTGGCAGCCATCCTGGGCCGCTACCCGGTCGCCTTGCTGGTTCCCGCCGAGCACTGACGTAACCTCCGAAAAGCGAACGGAAAGCTGTGATCACTTTGCCTGCCGATGGAAATGAACGCTTTGACCTCTGGGCGCCGGAACCGGCCGCCGTGACGCTGCTGGCCGACGGTCGGCAGTACCCGATGACCCGCCGGGCACCTGCCGATGCCGCTGACGGCTGGTGGACCGCACCGGACGCCCCGGCCAGCGGGGAGGTCGACTACGGCTACCTGCTCGACGGCGACACCACACCGCTGCCGGACCCCCGGTCCCGCCGGCAGCCCGACGGGGTGCACTCGCTCTCCCGGACCTTCGACGCAGGCAGCCACACGTGGTCGGACGGAAACTGGCAGGGCCGCGGGCTGCAGGGAGCGGTGATCTACGAGCTCCACATCGGGACCTTCACCCCCGAAGGCACCCTGGACGCCGCGGCCGGCAAGCTGGACTACCTGGCGGAGCTTGGTATTGATTTTGTGGAGTTGCTGCCGGTGAACGGCTTTAATGGAACCCACAACTGGGGCTACGACGGCGTTCTCTGGTACGCCGTGCACGAGGGCTACGGCGGCCCTGCCGCGTACCAGCGGTTCGTGGACGCGGCCCATGCTGCCGGTCTGGGTGTGATCCAGGACGTGGTTTACAACCACCTCGGACCCAGCGGGAACTACCTTCCGCGCTTTGGTCCGTACCTGAAATCGGGCGAGGGCAACACCTGGGGCGACTCGGTGAACCTCGACGGTTCCGGGTCCGACGTGGTGCGCGGTTACATCCTGGAGAACGCCGCCATGTGGCTGCGGGACTACCACGTCGACGGGCTTCGGCTCGACGCCGTGCATGCCCTCAAGGACGAGCGGGCCGTCCACCTGCTGGAGGAGTTCGGTGCGCTTGCGGACAGCATCTCCGCCGAAACCGGACGCGCTGCCACCATGATCGCCGAATCGGACCTCAACGATCCGCGGCTGCTTTACCCGCGCGGCATCAACGGCTACGGCCTGGCCGGCCAGTGGAGCGATGACTTCCACCATGCGGTGCACGTCAACGTGAGCGGCGAAGCCACCGGCTACTACGCCGACTTCGAGTCCATTGAAGCCCTGGCCAAGGTCCTGGTGGACGGGTTCTTCCACGACGGCGGCTACTCCAGCTTCCGTGGGCGGCACCACGGCCGACCGATCAACACCGGTGTGGTGCATCCCGCGGCCCTGGTGGTCTGCAGCCAGAACCACGACCAGATCGGCAACCGGGCCACCGGCGACCGGCTGTCCCAGACGCTGGGATACGGTCAGCTGGCGCTGGCGGCCGTCGCGACCCTGACTTCGCCGTTCACGCCGATGCTCTTTATGGGTGAGGAATACGGCGCCACCACACCCTGGCAGTTCTTCACCTCGCACCCCGAACCGGAACTCGGCAAAGCCACTGCGGAGGGCCGGATCAGGGAGTTCGAACGGATGGGCTGGGACCCCGCCGTCGTCCCCGACCCGCAGGACCCGGAAACCTTCACCCGTTCCAAGCTCGACTGGGCCGAAGCCGCCGCGGGTGAGCATGCCCGTCTGCTGGAGCTGTACCGCAAGCTGATCTCGCTGCGGCGCACGACGCCTGAGCTCGCCGGACTCGGCTTCGAAGACACCGCTGTCGCCTTCAGCGAGGCCGAAGGCTGGCTCCGCCTGCGCCGCGGCAGTGTGGAGGTCGCCATGAACTTCTCCGCCGAACCGCGCCGGCTCAGTGTTGCGGGCGCCTCGATCTCGCTGGCCACCGAGGACGCAGTACACCTCGCCGACGGCCAGCTCGCCCTTCCCGGCCACAGTGCCGCCGTCATCTCGAAATAGGACAGGATTGAACGTATGACTTATGTTGCAGCAGCAAGCCGTTATGACTCCATGCCGTACCGCCGTGTGGGCCGCAGCGGACTGAAGCTCCCGGCCATCTCCCTGGGGCTGTGGCACAACTTCGGGGATGATAAGCCGTTCGAGACCCAGCGGGCCATCCTGCGCCGGGCCTTCGACCTGGGTGTGAACCACTTCGACCTGGCGAACAACTACGGCCCGGCCGCCGGTTCGGCCGAAACCAACTTCGGCCGCCACCTCAAGGATGATTTCGCGCCTTACCGGGACGAGCTCATCATCTCCACCAAGGCCGGCTACAACATGTGGCCCGGTCCGTTCGGCGAATGGGGTTCCCGTAAATACCTGCTCGCGAGCCTGGACCAGTCGCTGACCCGGATGGGCCTGGACTATGTGGACATCTTCTACAGCCACCGTCCCGACCCGGAAACGCCGCTGGAAGAGACCATGGGCGCACTGGACCACGCCGTCCGGTCCGGGAAGGCCCTCTACGCGGGCATCTCCTCCTACACCCCGGAGCAGACCCTCGAAGCCGCCCGGATTCTCAAGGAACTCGGCACCCCGTTGCTGATCCACCAGCCGAGCTACTCCATGCTGAACCGCTGGACCGAAAACGGCAGCCCCAACCTGTACGAGGCGATCGAACAGGTCGGTGCCGGCTCCATCGCATTCTCGCCCTTGGCCCAGGGAATGCTGACCGACCGTTACCTGAACGGGATCCCGGCCGGTTCCCGCGCCGCCCAGGAGAAGTCCCTGGCCGAAGACAGCATCACCGAGGAGAAGCTGGACCGGGTGCGGGGCCTGCAGCGGATCGCCGAAAGCCGCGGCCAGTCCCTCGCCCAGATGGCCATCGCCTGGATCCTCCGTCCGCAGGAGAAGGGCTCCGCCGTGACATCGGCGCTGGTCGGCGCCTCCAGTGTCCGGCAACTGGAGGACACCCTGGCGGCGATCAACAACCTCGGCTTCAGCGCCGAAGAGCTGAGCGCGATCGACGAGTTCGCCGTCGAGTCCGAGATCAACCTGTGGGCGCAGAAGTAGCCTGCCTCGCCTGCGGGCGCTAAGGAAGGTGCGGCGGCCGGGAACAACTTAGGCCGCCGCGCCGTTGACTAGAATGCTAAGGGCGCCGTATGGCGCCGTGCCCGTTGCCGCCGTCGTGCATCAGAGTACTTCCGCGCCGGGCACATGAAGTTGTCCTCAAAGGAGTTCCGTGTCTTCACATCCGATTCGTGTTGCAATCGTCGGCGTAGGTAACTGTGCCACTTCACTGGTCCAGGGCGTTGAGTACTACCGCAATGCCGACCCACAGGCCACGATTCCCGGGCTGATGCATGTGGAGTTCGGCAAGTACCACGTCAACGACGTCGAGTTCGTCGCCGCCTTCGATGTCGATGGCAAAAAGGTGGGCCTGGACTTGTCCGACGCCATCCTGGCCAGCGAAAACAACACCATCAAGATCGCCGACGTCCCGCCGACCGGTGTTACCGTCCAGCGCGGCCCGACCCTCGACGGACTCGGCAAGTACTACCTCGAGACCATCGAGCAGTCCCCGGAGGAGCCGGTCGACGTTGTCCAGGCCCTCAAGGACGCCAAGGTCGATGTGATGGTCTGCTACCTGCCGGTCGGATCGCAGGAGGCCGCCGAATTCTACGCCCAGTGCGCGATCGATGCCGGAGTTGGCTTTGTCAACGCCCTGCCGGTGTTCATCGCCGGGACCAAGGCCTGGGCGGACAAGTTCACCGCCGCAGGCGTGCCGATCGTGGGCGATGACATCAAGAGCCAGATCGGCGCCACCATCACGCACCGCGTGATGGCAAAGTTGTTCGAGGACCGCGGCGTCACCCTGGACCGCACCTACCAGCTGAACGTCGGCGGCAACATGGACTTCAAGAACATGCTGGAGCGCGACCGGCTCGAGTCCAAGAAGATCTCCAAGACGCAGGCCGTGACGTCCAATGTCGAAGCCGTGCTCGCCGCCAAGGACGTCCACATCGGCCCGTCGGACTACGTCCAGTGGCTCGACGACCGCAAATGGGCCTTCGTCCGCCTCGAGGGCCGCAACTTCGGCGACGCCCCGGTGTCGCTGGAATACAAGCTGGAGGTCTGGGACTCGCCCAACTCTGCC
This sequence comes from Arthrobacter sp. AL05, assembly GCF_029960715.1. NCBI lineage: Bacteria > Bacillati > Actinomycetota > Actinomycetes > Micrococcales > Micrococcaceae > Arthrobacter > Arthrobacter sp. AL05. The sequence goes on along the minus strand of NZ_JASBRC010000004.1, from coordinate 245,610 downwards.
GGTGTGATCATCGACGCCATCCGTGCCGCGAAGATCGGCATGGACCGCGGCATCGGCGGCCCGCTGCTCTCCGCCTCGAGCTACTTCATGAAGTCGCCGCCGGAGCAGTTCAACGACGACCTTGCCCGTGAAAAGGTCGAGGCCTTCATCCGCGGAGACGTGGAGCGCTAAGCCCCGCTCTTTCGCCCCCCGACAACGCTCCCGCACCTTTGGTGTGGGAGCGTTCGTGTGTCCGGAGTGTCCGGGAGTGTCCGGGAGTGTCCGGGAGGCGCTCCCTCACGTCCGGTCGCTTCCAGCCCGATCCTCCCTCACTTCCGGTCGTTTCCAGCCCGATCCTCCCTCACGTTATGCAGGTATCGGCGGAGCGCTCCTTCAGTCTTCGCTGGAAAAGCCGGCAGCAGAGGACGGGCTGAGGTATGCGTTGCGGAGGAGTCGCTTAATCCTGGCGGTGGCGACGGCGAAGCCGTCCGCAAGGTCATCTCTTGTCAGGACGAGCACCGTCCATCCCGCTGCCTCGAACGCTTTGTCACGACGACGATCGCTAAATATCTGGGCAGGGAGCAGATGGTGACCGCCGTCGTATTGCACTGCCACCCGACGCCGGCGATAGCCAAGGTCCGCTGTTGGGGAGCCCGGTCTTTCCGGGCGGAGCAGGAGCTGGAGCTCCGGCTCCGGGAGCCCGGCGTCGCACATCACAAGGCGCAACAGCGTCTCCGGACCTGAATCGGATCCCACTCGCATCAGGTCAAGTGCCGCCCGGGCACGGACGATTCCCTGCAGATTCGGGTGGCGTTTCAGCATCGAACGCAGCCCATCCATGGTCGCGAAGGGTTCGCTCCGTCCTTCCAGGCCCACCCGGGGAATACGCACGAGCTCGTCTCCCATGCAGACAAGTTCGGGCAGGCTCAACCGCCGGGCGAGGTCGAGCCACGTCCGGGGCCGGGTGCTGATCCGGATGCCGTCCGCTGTTTCGACCTCGTCGTCCCAAGCGAGAACCGCATGCCCGACTATGCCCTTGCGGCGGACCTCGGGCAGCTCCCGCGGCTTGCTTAGGTGGAGCTCCTCAGAGTCCGAGAGCCAGGGAGGCAAGAGCTGACATCGAAGTCTGGCGGCTGTGACGTGTGAGATCCAGGCACCCGGCGACGCGACGGACAATGCTCGAGCCGCCGTTTCCAACTCGAAGCGCCACTCCACGGGCCGGTAGAGACCCCTGCTGATCTGCCGGATATCCGACTGTCTGAGTCTGTTTTTGGGCACTCCCCAGGACCGGGCGTCAGCGACAGTGAAGGGTGCTGTGCCGAGTGGCCCGGGAAGCTCCGTTCGCATTCTCATGCTGGAATTGTGAACCCATTCAGGTAACCGTGCAGGAGTTATCCACAGTTGCCCGGGAATGGCCCGTAGCGGTAGTCACCGGTTCCGACGTCCCTTGGCGGGTGGGTCGCGGGATGTGAGGGAGGGTTGGCGGGTGGGCTGCGGGATGTGAGGGAGGGTTGGCGGGTGGGCTGCGGGATGTGAGGGAGGGTCTAGAAGAGGCCGACCGGGTTGCCGTCGGCGTCAACGTCCATCCGCATCGCCGCAGGAACTCTGGGCAGCCCCGGCATGGTCATGACCGCTCCGGTGAGGGCCACGATGAAGCCCGCGCCGGTCTTCGGAATGAGGTCGCGGACGTGCACGGTGAAACCCTTGGGGGCGCCCAGCTTGCTCGCGTCATCGCTGAAGGAATACTGCGTCTTCGCCATGCAGACCGGGAAACCGGACCAGCCGTTTTTTTCGATCTCCGCGAGCCGCTTGAGCGCAGGGACAGAGAAATCAACCCCGTCGGCGCCGTAGATTTCCTGCACGATCGTCCGGATCTTGTCCTCCACCGACATCTCCAGCGGATACAGGTGCCGGAAGGTGTGCGGGGCGTCGATCGCGGCGGCGACCCTGGCCGCAAGCTCGTCGCCGCCGTCGCCACCACCCCCGCGGCCCCAGACGTCGGCCACCGCCGCCTGGACACCCTCCGCGGCGCACCATTCCAGGAGCCAGTCCAGCTCCTCGCGGGTGTCCGTGGCGAATTTGTTGATCGCCACCACCGGGGTGATGCCGAATTTCTCCACATTCCGCACGTGGCGCTGAAGGTTGACGACGCCGGCTGCCAGCGCATCCAGGTTCGGTTCGTTGAGTTGATCCTTCGCGACGCCGCCGTGCATTTTTACAGCGCGCACGGTCGCGACCACCACGACGGCGGAGGGGGCCACATCGGCGACGCGTGACTTGATGTCCATATATTTCTCTGCGCCCAGGTCCGCGCCGAAGCCTGCCTCGGTGACGACGATGTCCGCGAGGCTGCGCGCAGTCTGGGTGGCGATCAGGGAATTGCAGCCATGGGCAATGTTGGCGAACGGTCCGCCGTGCACCAGGGCCGGAGTCCCCGCGATGGTCTGCACCAGGTTCGGCTTGATGGCGTCCTTGAGCAGCATGGTCAGCGCACCCTGGACACCCAGTTCGGCCACCGTGACCGGCTGCCGGTCGTAGGTGTAGCCGAAGGTGATGCGGCCCAGGCGTTCCCGGAGGTCGGAAAGGTTCGTAGCCAGGCAGAAGACGGCCATGATCTCCGAGGCGACGGTGATGTCGAAGCCGTCCTGCCGGGGGATGCCCTGGGCCGGGCCGCCGAGACCGATCACCACCTCCCGCAGTGAACGGTCGTTTATGTCCAGCACGCGCTTGAAGGTCATCCGACGAGGGTCGATGTTCAACTCGTTGCCCTGGTAGATGTGGTTGTCCACCAGTGCCATCAGGGCGTTGTTCGCCGAGGTGACGGCGTGGAAGTCGCCGGTGAAGTGCAGGTTGATCTCGTCCATCGGCAACACCTGGGAATAGCCGCCGCCGGTGGCGCCGCCCTTCATGCCCAGGACCGGGCCCAGCGAAGGCTCGCGGAGCGCGATCATCACGTTGTGGCCCGCGCGGGCCAGGGAATCCGCCAGTCCCACGGTTGTGGTGGACTTGCCTTCCCCGGCGGGCGTCGGCGACATCGCAGAAACAAGCACCACCTTGCCCGGGGATCGGACCGGCGCCCCGGGCATGGAACCCGCCAGCCGTGCCGGGTCGATCTTCGCCTTGTACCGGCCATAGAATTCCAGGGCTTCGGCGTTGATGCCCGCCGCTGCCGCGATCTCCGCTATCGGCCGCATGCTGGCCTTCTGCGCGATCTCCAGATCACTGGGCACCGGGGCACCAGCGGTGGGGGTTCCTGCGGCGGATCCGTCAGTAACGGTGTCAGACATCGTCGTCCTTTGCTTCGTGGCATCGGTGGGTGTTCCGGCCAGTGGTTCGGGCCGGTGTTACCGGCCCGCGGTTCCGGTGGCGGGTGTGTGGCCCAGCGGAATGGTCAGGTTTCCAAAATACTGGCTCAGCGCCGTGTTGTAGCTCTCCAACGTGATGGCGGCGGTGCGTTGCCAGCCGAATTCCTGCGCGTGCAAGGCGGCCGCGCGGCCCATGTCCCAGCGGGTCGCAGGATCGTCGTACAGCGCCTCCAGCGCGTCCGCCCAGTCGGCAGCCTTGTGGCCATCGACGAGCAATCCGGTCCGGCCGTCGAAGATGGCACGGGACAGTCCGCCGACCCGGGTGGCGACCACCGGTGTGCCGCAGGCCTGGGCTTCGAGCGCCACGAGACCAAAGGACTCGCTGTAGGAAGGCATCACAACGACGTCCGCGGACCGGTACCAGCCGGCCAGCTCCGGGGCGCTGACCGGCGCGTGGTGGGTGACGACGTCGTCCATCCCGGCCGCGCTGATCAGCGACTTCAAATCGAAGTCCCTGGAGCCGCTGATGGCACCGACGATGGTGAGTTGAAGGTCGATGTCCGGCCGGCGTTCGCGCAACAGGGCGGCGGCCTTGACCAGGATCTGCGGGCCTTTCAGCCGCTGGATGCGCCCGGCGAACAGCAGGTGGAAACGTTCGGGCGGGACGCCGTGGTCCGCACGGGCCCGGCTGCGGAACGCTGGTGTAAAGATGCCCAGGTCCACACCCGGCGGGGCCACATCGATGTGGTCGTTGTCCGCGTTGTAGTGCGAGACCAATTCGGCCGCTTCGGTACCGGTGTTGGCGATCAGCCGGGTGGCGCCGTCGACAATCCGCTGCTCGCCGTCCTCGCGCCGGCGGGGTTCCGGTTGTTCGCCGGCGACCAACAGCAGGTTCTTCACCTTGGCCATGGTGTGCATTGTGTGCACGAGGGGCAGCCCCCACAGGCCGGCGAGCTCAAGCCCGGCGACCCCGGACACCCAGTAGTGCGAATGGATCACGTCGTAGCGGCCGTGCGGCTGCAACTGCCGGATCCGGTCGATTTCGGCAACCATGCTGTGCAGAAGCTCGGGCAGTTCTTCTTTGGGCAGCTTCCGGGCCGGACCGGCCAGGACGTTGTGGACGCAGACGCCGGGGGAGGGATGCTCGACGGCGGCTTGTCCGGCGGACGTGGACCGGGTGAAGATCTCCACTTCGACGCCGGTCTCGGCGAGGGCTGCTGCAAGGGCACGGATGTACACGTTCATGCCCCCAGCGTCGCCGGAGCCGGGCTGCTCCATCGGCGAGGTGTGCAGCGAGAGGAATGCGACGCGGCGGACCAGCGACATTGTTCTCCTCCCCGCTCCGGAACGCATCCCGGCGGACGCGCACCTTGTTCAGCTGGTCCCGGGACACACGTCCGGACCTGTGTTTCGATAAAACACTACTCCTGAAGTTACCGCCGTTTCACAGGCCGGCGGGCGGTGCCGGTCAGAGAGCCTACGGTGCTGCTACCGTGACGACTGTGCGCGCACACGAAACGAGGGATCCCACCGTCCCCGGCTGGGAAATCCGGCCGGCCGCCGCCGGGGATTGGCCCGCGGTCTGGGAAATCGTTGAGCCTGTCGTCAGGGCCGGGGAAACCTTCACCTGGGACCGGACCACTACCGGGCACCAGGCATTTGAACGCTGGTTCCAACAAACGCCCGGCCAGACCTTCGTCGCGGCGGGCCTGGGGGAGCTCGCGGGCGTCATCATGGGCACCGGCGAGCTGCATGCAAACCAGGGCGGCGGCGGAAGCCACGTTGCCAATGCCGGGTACATGGTCCACCCGGACTACCAGGGCAAAGGGGTGGCCCGTTCGTTGTGCGCCTATTCGCTGGACGCAGCGCGGGCCGCCGGGTTCCGTGCGATGCAGTTCAACGCCGTGGTGGAAAGCAACGTCAATGCCGTTGCCGCCTGGCAGTCCCTGGGCTTCGAGGTGCTGGCCACCCTCCCGGAAGCGTTCCTGCACCCACGCCTGGGCTACGTCGGACTGCACGTCATGTACCGCAGGCTATAGCGCCGCGGGCTCGGCACTTAATCCCGCCACAGATTCTGCAGTTCCGGAAACGCCCGTTCGTAGCCGGCCAGCAGCCTTCCCGCGAGGTCCCCGGAGTCGAGGTCCCCGGAACCGCCGGGTCCGGAGCCGACCAGCGGGTGCCTGGCAAAAGCAGCCCGGGCCGCATCCCGGCGTCCGGTTCCGGCGCTCCCGGCGTCCCGGCGGGTGGCGCTCACAACGAGGCGCTCGACGTCCTTGACCTGCTGCAGCAGGGCCAGTTGCGCCGGTGCCGGGCGTTCCTGCTGAAGGGGAACAACGCCGTCGGGCGTTACCTGGCAGGGGACCTCGACGACGGCGTCCGCGGGCAGTCCCGGAATAGCCGCGATCCGGCCCGCTGCCGGATCGCCGCCGGTGTTGCGGGTATTGAGGATCAGCTCCGCCGGGCCGCCGCCGGAGAGGGCGCGCATCACGGCGAGGGCAACCCGTTCGTAGCCGCCGCCGGCCAAATCCGTTTCATCCCGGCGCTCGCCAGCGGATCGGGCCTCGGCGAGGTAGCCTTCCTCACGGGATCGGCGCGCGGCGTCCCAGAGCCGGTAGGCGTCCTGGCCGGCGGCCGCGAGCCGCGGATACAGTTCGGACTGCTGCCGTTCGATGGACTCGCCGCGGGTCGTGGCGGCGGACCTGATGCCGGCCAGGGCGCGGCCGGTCTCGTAGTAGTAGTAGAGGTATTCGTTCGGCAGGCATCCCAGTTCCGCAAGGAAAGGTTGCCCAAACAGGCGTCCTTCCTCGAAACCGGCCAAAGCGTCTGCATCGGCCAGCAGTCCCGGAAGCATGTCCTGGCCGCCGGACTCCAGACGGTAGAGCCAGCCCAAGTGGTTGAGGCCGTAGTACCCGACGCCGTCGAGCGTCCCCGCGGGCAGTGCGACGCCCGCGGCACCCGCAGCCCGGTGCACCAGCCCGCTGGCCGAATCGCAGATGCCGACCACCTTGGGCCCGAGGACCGGCACAAGGGCCTCGGTGACCATGCCCGCCGGATTCGTGAAATTCAGCAGCCACGCGTCAGGACAGTGGCGCCGCATCTGCTCAGCGAGCTCCAGCATGCGCGGAATCGACCGCAACGCGTACGAGATGCCGCCGGCTCCTGTGGTCTCTTGGCCCAGGAGCCCGAGGTCCAAGGCCACCCGCTCGTCGGCGGTTCGCCCGGCCGTCCCGCCGGGACGAATCGCGGCGAACACCAGATCCGTGCCGGACAGCGCCTCGGCCAGGGATGTGGTGGCCCGCACCGCGGGTAAGGTTGCGGTGCCTGGCACGTACGGTGCCGGGTACGAGGCAAGCACCGCACGGATCGCGTCGAGGCGGCCGGGATCGACGTCGTACAGCACCAGTTCCCGGACCAGCCCGGCGAAGGGCCCCGCACAGAGCGCCCGGTAGATCAGCGGTACCCGGAATCCGCCGCCGCCGGCAATCGTCAGCCGCATGCCGACAGTCTATGCGCGGAGGGGACCGACTGGACCGGCAGGCGCCTTTCCAGCGGTACCTCGACGGCGTAGGGTGCCAACTATGGACGCGCTTCCGACGCAGCGATTTGATCCGCTTGCCTCCGCCCGTACCCCCGGTGCGGCGGGTTTTGACTTGTTGCTCACGGGGACGGTCTTTCAGGACATCATTTTCACCGGGCTGCCGCACGCCCCCGTCGCCGGCACCGAGATCTGGAGCGACGGGATGGGCAGCTGCCCCGGGGGCGTAGCCAACCAGGCCATCGCCGCGGCACGGCTGGGGCTGCGGACCGGGCTGGCGGCTGCCTTCGGCGATGACGGCTACGGCGACTACAACTGGAAGATACTGGCCGGACAGGAGCACGTGGACTTGTCCTTGTCCCGGCGGGTCGCCGGTTGGCATTCACCGGTCACAGTCTCCCTGAGCGTGGAGCATGACCGGTCCATGGTGACCCACGGGCACCCGGCCCCCGTCAGCTCCAGCGAACTGATCGGCGAGCCGCCGCCGGCGCTCGCCGCCGTCGCGGAGCTCGGCGAGGAAGTGGAGCCGTGGGCAATCGACGCGCACAAAGCCGGGGTCCGGCTGTTCGGCGACGTCGGCTGGGATCCCACCGGCGCCTGGTCCTCCTCCCGGCTGGACAACCTGAAGTATTTCCACGCCTTTTTGCCCAACCAGCACGAAGCCATGGCTTTCACCCGCCATGACAACCCGTGGGCCGCACTCTACGCCCTGGCGGACAAGGTGCCGGTCGCCGTCGTGACCCTTGGATCCCAGGGGGCGATGGCGGTGGACTCCGAAACGGGCGAGGAGGAGTGGGTGCCGTCGCTGCCCGTGTCCGCGTTCGACCCGACCGGTGCGGGGGACTGCTTCGGAGCCGCCTTCATCGTCGGTTGCCTGGCCGGCTGGCCGCTGGGTGACAGGTTGAGGTTTGCCAATCTCTGCGCGGCCCTGGCAGTGCAGGAGGTCGGCGGCTCGCTGGCGGCGCCCGGTTGGGGGGACATCGCCGACTGGTGGCAGCGGGCCAACGCCCGCAAGGAACGCCAGTCCAGCCAGTGGATGCGGCGCTACCGTTTTCTGGAGGACATCATCCGGGACGTACCGCCGGAGGCGCAGCGGCGGGCGACGGCGACCATCGCCCACCTCTCGGACGCGTAGCGCTGTTCCAACCGGGAGCCCACCAGCGGACATGTCCGCCGGTGGGCTCCCGTCCCGGTGGACATGCTCTCCGTGCGAGCCGGGGAATGGGCATAAACCTGTTGTGCCCAGCGGTGGGTGCTAACAGTGGGCATGTCCCCCCGGAGCAGGGCTGCCGCGGGGCCTGAATTAAGCCCCATGCGCGGCCACCCCTAGAATCGTTAAGTGACTTACCCAGCAGCAACAGGTGACTTCCGGCCCGTCCCGGAGGCCCAGCCCGGCCACGCCGAAGAACGCTCGGCCGTAATCGACCTTGCAGCCATCCGGCACAACGTCCGCCGCATCGCAGCCGTAGCATCACCGGCGCGGGTGATGGCAGTGGTCAAAGCCGATGCTTACGGTCACGGCGCCGTTCCCGTGGCCCGTGCTGCCCTTGGCGCCGGCGCCACCTGGCTGGGAACCGCCCATATTTCCGAAGCCCTGGCCCTGCGCGCCGCCGGGATCGAGGCGCCCGTGCTTGCCTGGCTGCACACCCCGGAGAGTAACTTCGCCGCCGCCGTGGCCGCCGGGATTGATATCGGGTGCTCGGGGTGGGATCTAAAGCGCACCGTGGCTGCAGCCCGGGAGCAGGAACGGCCAGCCCGAGTGCACCTAAAAGTGGACACCGGGCTGGGCCGCAACGGGGCAACCATGAGTGCCTGGGACGGTGTGGTCGGCGAAGCCATGGATTACCAAGACCAGGGCCTCCTGCGCGTGGTGGGTATTTTTTCCCATCTGGCCGTCGCCGACGAACCCGAACGGCCGGAAACGGACGAGCAGCTGGCCGCCTTCCGCGAAGCCCTCGCTATCGCCCAGGACGCCGGCGTGGACCCCGAGGTGCGGCACCTTGCCAACACCCCGGCCACGCTGTCGCGGCCGGACACACACTTTGACCTGGTCCGCGTGGGCCTGGGCCTCTACGGGCTGTCCCCGTTCGAGGACCAGAGCCCGGAAGAACTGGGCCTGCGCCCCGCCATGACCGTCCGTACGGTGGTCTCGCACTGCAAAGACGTGCCCGCCGGCCAGGGCGTCTCCTACGGGCTGAATTACCGCACCGGCAGCGCCAGCACGCTGGGCCTGATCCCGCTGGGCTACGCCGACGGGGTCCCGCGGATCGCAACCGGCGGACCCGTCCGGGTCCGTGGTGTGAACTACCCCGTGGTGGGACGCATCGCAATGGACCAGATGGTGATCGACCTCGGTCCGCTCAGTGTGTCGGCCGGAGGGACCAGCGTGCTGGGCGCCGAGGCCGTGCTCTTTGGCAACGGTGAGGACGGCGGTCCCACCGCCGAGGACTGGGCCCGGGCCGCCGGCACCAACAATTATGAGATCGTCACGCGGATCAGTCCCCGGGTTCCGCGCCGCTACATCAATGAAATGCCCGGCCGCGAGGGGTCGCAACCGTGAGCGGGGTGCTCTGGGAACGGACCCTGACAGTCCGGAGCGCGGAGGAAACCCACGCCCTTGCCGCCGTCCTCGGTACCCAGCTCCAGGCCGGTGACCTGCTGGTCCTCACCGGCGAGCTCGGAGCGGGAAAAACCACCTTCACCCAGGGCCTCGGCGAGGGACTGGGCGTCCGTGCCGGCATCATCTCACCGACGTTCGTGCTCGTTCGCATCCACCCGAACCTGCCCTCCGGTTCCCGTCCGGGCGGTCCGGACCTGGTGCACGTGGACGCGTACCGGCTGGGTTCCGCGTCGGAAATCGACGACATCGACCTGGAAAACACCATGGACAGCGCCGTCACAGTTGTCGAATGGGGCCGGGACCGGGTGGAACACTTGAGCGAGAGCCGGCTCGAGGTGGATCTGGTCCGCAGCCTCGGCGGCGCCGCTGCGCCACCAGCTGCCGCGTCGGTGCCCGGCCCCGTTGTGCCCGGCCCCGTTGAACCAGACACCCTGGATTTTGACCCTGCGGACAACGATGAACCTCGCACCATCATGATCCGCGGGTTCGGTCCCCGCTGGGTGGACCGGCCCGTGCTGCCCGCTCCCGGCGAGAATCCCGCGCAGCCCCTGCCCACCACCCCGGAAGGGACCTGATGCTGATCCTTGCCATCGACACCTCGGCCGTGGCCAGCGCCGCCCTCGTTTCCGATGACACCCCGGAATCGGTGGTGGCGAGCTTCGCCACACAAGATACCCGCAGCCACGCCGAAGTACTGGCCCCGGGAATCGCGGCGCTCCTTACGGAGGCCGGATTGGACGGCTCCGACGTCGACGCCGTCGTCGTCGGAGTAGGACCGGGTCCGTTCACCGGGCTGCGCTCGGGGATCGTCACGGCCCGCACCCTCTCGTTCGTCTGGGGCAAGCCGCTCCATGGCCTCATGAGCCTTGACGCCATCGCCCTGGAAGTGGCGGAGTCCACGGTCGCGGCGCCGGAGTTCATTGTCGCCACGGATGCCCGGCGCAAAGAGGTCTACTGGGCCCGGTACGCCCTGGCCAGCGGCCAGCTGCCGCAGCTGCTGGACGGCCCGCACGTCGGCTTTGCCGGGGCGCTGCCCGAGCTTCCCGTCTACGGCGCCGGCGCCGGTCTCTATGCAGACCTCGTTAAGGCCGTTCCCGAGTTCAGCTCCCGCCAGCCGGAAGCCCTGTCGCTGGGCCAGTTCGCCCTCGCGCGGCTCGCGGCGGGCGAACAGCTGCTCGACTCCACCCCGCTCTACCTGCGCGAGTCCGACGCCCAGGTACCCGGTCCGCGGAAGAGGGCCCTGTGAACGCCCCGTCCGCTGGCCGCGGTGCGGAACCGGCAGCGCTGCCCGGCGGCGTGAGACTTCGGCTCATGACCGCTGCGGACATTCCCGCAGTGGATGAGCTGGAGCGCCAGCTGTTCCCGGTGGACGCCTGGCCACTGCAGATGTTTGTCGCCGAACTGGCGCAGGCCGGCACCCGGCACTACCTCGTGGCCGAGCGGGCAGGGCAGATTGTGGGCTATGCAGGGCTGATGTGCATCGAGCCGATCGCGGATGTCCAGACCATTGCGGTTGCGCCGGATTACGAGGGCCGGGGCATTGGTTCGGCTTTGCTCACAGCGCTCATCATGGAAAGCCGGCTGCGCCGTGCCGAGGACGTGCTCCTGGAGGTCCGGGCCGACAACCCCCGGGCACAACAGCTCTACCGCCGCTACGGGTTCGAGCAGATCCACCTCCGGGCCCGCTACTACCGCGACGGCGTTGACGCGCTGATCATGCGGCTGCGGCTGACCAGTCCCGAATCCGATGCCACTCCCAGGGAAGCAGCCCGACCATGAACCGCACCACTTATGTCCGGCCGCTGGTCCTGGGCATTGAGTCCTCCTGTGACGAGACCGGCGTCGGGATTGTCCGCGGGACCCGGCTGCTGACCAACACGGTGTCCTCCTCCATGGATGAGCATGTCCGGTTCGGCGGCGTGATCCCCGAGATCGCCTCCCGCGCCCATCTCGATGCCTTCGTCCCCACGCTCCGCGCGGCCCTGGCCGAGGCCGGGGTGACGCTGGAGGACATCGATGCGATCGCCGTGACCTCCGGTCCGGGCCTCGCGGGAGCCCTGATGGTGGGTGTCTGCGCGGCCAAGGCGCTCGCTGTGGCAACGGGCAAACCGCTCTACGCCATCAACCACCTCGTCGCCCATGTCGGCGTCGGCCTGCTCCAGCCGGACGACGGCGGCCCGCAGGCTTTCGCCGGGTCCGCGGCGGCAGCCGGCGGGCGCGGGAGTACCGTGCCGCGAAACGGCCTGCCGGAAAACCTGGGGGCCTTGCTGGTCTCCGGCGGGCACACCGAAATCCTGCGGATCCGGAACATCACCGCGGACGTGGAATTGCTCGGGTCCACGATCGACGACGCCGCCGGCGAGGCTTACGACAAGGTGGCGCGGCTGCTGGGCCTGGGCTATCCGGGCGGACCGGCCATCGACACGCTGGCACGCACCGGCAACGCCAAAGCGATCCGCTTCCCGCGCGGCCTGAGCCAGCCCAAGTACATGGGGTCCGCGGACGAACCCGGCCCGCACCGCTACGACTGGTCGTTCAGCGGACTCAAGACCGCCGTCGCGCGCTGCGTGGAGCAATTCGAGGCACGCGGCGAGACGGTGCCGGTGGCGGACATCGCCGCAGCCTTCCAGGAGGCGGTCGTGGACATCATTACCTCCAAAGCGGTGCTGGCCTGCCGGGAGAACGGCATCACCGACCTCCTGCTGGGCGGCGGCGTGGCGGCAAATTCACGGCTGCGCCAGCTCACGGAACAGCGGTGCAGCGCCGCCGGGATCCGGTTGACCGTCCCGCCGCTTGCCCTGTGCACGGACAACGGCGCCATGGTCGCCGCGCTCGGCGCCCAGCTGGTGATGGCCGGGATCGCGCCAAGCGGCCTCGGTTTCGCCCCGGATTCCTCGATGCCGGTCACCACCGTCTCGGCCTGAGGCCGCCCCGGCGCGGCCCCGGCTCTACGCTTCGGGGCCCTGGCGCATCTGCTGGACCAGGTCCAGTACGACGGCGCGCAGGTCCCCGCCGTGCTCTGCCGCCACGCGCCGCTGCCGCTGGTATCCGGCGCCGCGCTCAACGATCTTCAGGACGTCCGCCAGCTCCGCAGCGCAGCCCAGCTTCTCGGCGACGGGCCGGAGCCGTGCGACAGTTTCGCGGATGTGGTCCGTAACAAGCTGCTCGTTCCCCTCCGCGTCCAGGATGATGATGGCGTCCAGGCCGTAGCGGGCGGCACGCCACTTGTTCTCCTGGACATGCCAGGGCGGCATGGTGGGAATGGTGCCGCCGTTGTCCAGTGTCGTTGAAAACTCATCAACGAGGCATTGGGTCAGCGCTGCGACGGCGCCGACTTCCTCCAGGGTTGCCAGGCCGTCACAGATCCGCATCTCGATGGTGCCAAAATGAGGGACGGGCCGGATATCCCAGCGGATTTCGGAGAGCGAGTCGATCACGCCGGTGGTGGACATGTCCTGTGCGTACGATTCGAAGTCCGCCCAGTTGGCGAATTGGAAAGGCAACCCCGCGGTCGGCAGTTGCTGGAACATCAGGGCACGCTGGGAGGCGTAACCGGTGTCTTCGCCGCCCCAGAACGGGCTGGAGGCGGAGAGCGCCTGGAAGTGCGGGAAATAGTTCACCAAGCCGTCCAGTACCGGCAACACCTTGTCCCGGCTGTCCAGGCCGACATGCACGTGGACGCCGTAGATCACCATCTGGCGGCCCCACCACTGTGTGCGGTCAATGAGCTTGGCGTAACGCTCTTTGTCTGTCACCGGTTGCAGCTGCGGCGGGCTGAAGGGGTGGCTGCCCGCGCAGAAGATTTCAACGCCCATCGGATCGGTGACTTCACGGACTGCGGCGAGGGAACTGGTCAGGTCCGCTTTCGCTTCCGCCACGGTGTTGCAGATCCCGGTGACCAGCTCCACGGTGTTCAGCAGCAACTCCTGCTTGATGTGGGGGTGCTCGTCATCCTCGTTCAGTTCGGGGTGCCGCGCAGCGACGCCGCGGAGCACCTCTTTGGCGACGGAGGCCAACTCCCCGGTTTCCGCGTCCACGAGGGCTAGTTCCCATTCCACACCAAGAGTTGATTGCCTGGATGAAGCGAAATCAATCTTCATGTGGTCCCTTCACTTTTCTGCTGTCCGTTTCCCTGCCCCGACCGGCAACGTCGTGGGCGGATGTGCCGGACAGTTGGCGAGGCAACGGTGCCTCAAGTCTAGTGCAGGGGTAACATCGGACCGGTGGCAAGACTGCAGCGAAAACGTGAAAGTGTTCACAGAAGTACGCGGAAGACCGCCTTGGTCCCGGCCGTCGTCCTGCTTGTGTTCGGAACCTCCTCTTGCTCCGGGCCGCCGGCGCCGCCGCCCTCCGGAGCGGCGCAAACCGCCGCACCATCCGGACCGGCACAGCCGAGCGGCGGCACTGCCGCGCCGCTGCCCGATAGTAAGGATGCCTCCGCCCTGGCCGGGACACGCCCGCTCGGATGGGGACCGCAGGAACGGGACGCGGCCGATGCGGCGCGGGCTGTTGCCGCCATGAGCACCGAAGAGCTGGCGGGCCAGGTTCTGCTGCCGTTTTTTCCCGGACTCGACCATACCGCCCATGCCGCGGTCATCGAGCGCCTGCACCTGGCCGGTTCCATCATCATGGGGGACAACGTTCCGGGGACCGCAGACGGAAGCGTTGACACCACAGCCATGCAGGCCGCCGCCGGCCAGCTCCAGGCCGCGGCCCGCGCCGGCGGCCGCAGCTGGCCCGGCCTGATCGGCGTCGACCAGGAGGGCGGAAAGGTGGCACGGCTCAGGGCGCCGCTGACCGAATGGCCCGCCCCGATGAGCTACGGCGCGGCGGGAAGTGCGCCCCTCGCCGGAGAGGCCGGCGCAGCCATGGCAGCTGAACTGGCGGCACTGGGCTTCAACACCGACTTTGCCCCGTCGGCCGACGTCACCATGGGCCCGGCCGATCCTGCCATCGGCGCGCGCTCCATGTCCGGCAACGCCGACGCCGCAGCCGCCTACAGTGTCGCCTTTTCCCAAGGAATGCTGGCCGGGGGGCTGCTGCCGGCCGCCAAGCATTTTCCCGGCCACGGCTCCGTCACCGTGGATTCCCACGCCGGGCTGCCCGTCCAGGATGCCAGCCTGGATGCACTCCGCGCCAAGGACCTGCGGCCCTTCCAATCTGTCGTTGACGCCGGGCTGCCGATGGTCATGACCGGCCACATTGCCGTGACGGCGCTTGATCCCGGGGTCCCGGCCTCCGTCTCCAAGGCGGCCTACGCGGAACTTCGCCGGATGGGATTCAAAGGTGTTGCCATCACCGACGCGCTAAACATGGCGGCGATCCAGGACCGGTACCCCAACGACTCCGCCGCTCCGCTGGCCCTCGCCGCTGGCGCTGACCTGCTGCTGATGCCCGCCGACGTCGAGGCGGCCCACGCCGCGATCGTCGGCGCCGTGCGCAGCGGTGCGCTGCCGCCGGCACGGCTCGCGGAGGCCGCGCAGCGTGTAGTTACCATGATGATCTGGCGCGGCCGCACCGGACAGGGCCCCGGCACGGCGCCCGGGAGCGGCAGCGAACTCTCGCAAAAGGTCTCCCGGGCCGCCATCACCGTGCTCGCCGGGCCCTGCCGCGGTCCGATCGTGCCGGCCAGCGTCCGTGTGGCCGGCGGTTCGGCGCAGGACCGCTCGCGCTTCGCCGCATCCGCGAGCAAGGCCGGCATCAGCATCGGCGAGGGCCCGCTCGTCCGGCTGATCGGTGCCGGACCACAGCCGCCTGCACCGGAGGCGGCAGCCGAGGTGGCGGTGGCCCTCGATGCGCCCTGGCCGCTGGCCGACGTCACGGCCCGCAGCAGAATCGCGGTCTACGGACGCAGCCAGGGCGCGTTCGACGCGCTGGCCTCGGTTCTTGCCGGGACTGCCACGGCCCCCGGCAAACTTCCGGTCGACGTTGGGTCCCAGCCCGCGGGCACCGGCTGTGACTGATGCCGGCCCCGGCCGGGACCGGCCTGTCGTTTAATGGAAGGGTGCCCATCCTGAATAAAGACATGACCTTGTGCATCTCCCTCTCGGCCCGGCCGAGCAACAACGGGACGCGCTTCCACAACCACCTGTATGACCAGCTTGGCCTGAACTGGATCTACAAGGCCTTCGCCCCCACCGACCTCGCCCAGGCCATCGCCGGCGTGCGTGGCCTGGGAATCCGCGGCTGTGCCGTGTCCATGCCGTACAAGGAAGACGTGACGGCGCTCGTGGATGTGATGGACCCGTCGGCGAAAGCCATCGATTCGGTCAATACCATCGTCAACGACGGCGGCACCCTGACCGCCTACAACACCGACTACACGGCGATCGAGCAGTTGCTGCAGCGCAACGCAGTACCCGCCTCCTACGCGGTGTGGTTGTTGGGTGCCGGCGGCATGGCGAAGGCCACCGCCGCCGCCCTGCGTGATGCCGGGTTCCGCGACGTCACAGTGATCGCGCGCAGTGAGGAGGCGGGGCGGGCGCTCGCAGGGCTTTATGGCTTCGCCTGGCGCGCCGACGTCGATCCCGCCGGCGCGGGGGCGGCGGACATGATCATCAACGTCACCCCGATTGGTATGGCCGGAGGGCCGGACGCCGGGGCGCTATCCTTCCCGCAGGAGGTTTTGGACGCCGCGACGGTGGTCTTCGACGTCGTCGCGCTGCCCGCCGAGACCCCGCTGATCAAGGCCGGCCGTGCAGCCTGTAAGACGGTCATCACCGGTGCGCAGGTGGCGACAATCCAGGCGCTGGAGCAGTTTGTGCTCTACACCGGGATCCGGCCCACTGACGAGCAGGTCCACGCAGCCGAGGCTTTTATGCGGGATCAGTAGGCGCTCGGAATCCGGCGGTGAGTCACTGGACCGGCTCGACCGAAATGGCCACCCGCTCCTCGCCGATCCTGGTGAGGACCAGGGTGGCCGCCTTCTTTCCCTTGTTCTTGGCACTGCCTGATTTACCCCCGGGGAGCAGTTGTTTGCGCAGCTCCTCCGGAGTGACAGCGGTGCCGCGCTTTTTGATGTCCAGCACTCCGATGCCCTGGTCCCTGACCCAGGCCTTGAGCGCCTTGACGTTGTAGGGCATCACGTCCAGGACTTTGAACGCCCGGGCAAAAGGGGTGTCCAGAAGTTCGGGCGCGCAGATGTAAGCGATGTGCTCGTCCACGAGGTGGCCGCCCAGCTGGAGTGCGACGTCGGCCACCAGACCGGCTCGGATGACGGCGCCGTCGGGTTCGTAAAGGTAGCCCTCAACCGGGCCGATCGGGGCGACCGGTCCGCCGTTGAAATCCTCGGCGCTGCTGAGCTCCGCGGCCCCAGCAGGCCCGAGCAGGAGGGCTGCCCGCCGGATCCCCGGGCGCCGGAGCGCATTGAACCACAGTGCGACTTCGGTGACGTCCCCGCCGACCGAGACCCACTGGGCCTCGCAATTGCCGGGTACCGAGTCGTGCGGCATGCCCGGGCCCATCTTCACACCCACCGCCATGCCGGCGCCGGCCAGGGACTCAACAAAGAACAGCGGCGGGGAGAAGTCCTCCGGGTCCCAGAGGCGCTTTGTGCCCGAGGTGGAGGTGGTCCGGCGTGCTGGGTCCAGCCAGACGCCGTCTATTCCCTCGAGGGAAACCGACGTCGCGTCGGAGTGCAGCACTGTGGCGTTCCGGAACGGGATCAGGTTCATCGTGGCGCAGGCCGCCGTCGTCTCGTCCCGCTCCACTGCCGTGACCGTGATGTCCAGCGATGCAAGCGCCATGGAATCGGCGCCGAGGCCGCAGCCGAGATCTGCTGCATGCCGAACGCCTGCCGCCGCGAAGCGCTGCGCGTGCCGCGCCGCCACGGTCAGCCGGGTGGCCTGTTCCAAACCGGCTTGGGTGAAAATCATCTGCCGGGCGAACTCGCCGAACTTGGCTTCGGCCTTGGTCCGCAGCCGGGACTGGGTGAGCACGGCAGAGACGAGTTCGGGGGAGTGGCCGGCCTTCCGCAGGGTTGCGTTGAGGCGGAACGCCTCGTCCTCGCGGTACGCGCCCAGTGACGCCAGCAGCTCCCAGCCTGCGGGGTTGAGGAGCGGGGCGATCTGGTCCTGCGGTGCGTCAGCCATGGGATCAAGCCTAGTTCAGGCAGTCGAGGCGCCGTGCGCCCGATAGGCTAGACGGCATGGAAGACAGCGGCACGGCAAACACCGGCTCGGACGCAGATGACCCCAATGACCGGACCGCCGGCCGGGATGCCGACGGCGGCCGGGCCACCCGCCGGGGATTGGCCCGTTACGCCCGGCCGGCGCTGATCGCCGGCATTGTGCTCGCGGTGGTTTGCGCGGCGCTGCTGGTGATTATCTTTTTCCTTGATTCCTTCAACGCCACGGTTTATTCCGTCGGCGGCAAAGACGTTGCGGACGCCACCGACGAGGCGAGGGACATCCGGGACACTTATGCCGCGGCCCGAACCGGCGGCATCGTCGTCCTGGCCGCCGGCGTCGTCCTTGCCGCCGCCGGCGCCCTGGTGCTGTACCGGCACCGGGGGGAGGCCGGTGCCAGCGACGCGGACAACGGCGAAGACGTGAACTTCGAGGACCTCGGCTGAGGGCAGCCGGCAGTCGTGCGGCGTTAACGGGTGACGAAATTCTGGCACTCACCTTGACCGAGTGCTAACTACTTACATAGAGTCGTCATTAGCACTCTCCCTAGGAGGGTGCTAATACTCAAGCTGGACCTGCCAGGTACGCTGCCGGCACCGCGACGACGGTTTGTGCGCCTTGGCACCACAGCTTTAAAGTCCACGAATTTGCTGACGAAAAGGAGAGGTCCTTGTCGGTCTCTATTAAGCCTCTTGAGGATCGTATTGTTGTCCGCCCGCTCGAAGCCGAGCAGACCACGGCCTCCGGCCTGGTTATCCCGGACTCCGCGCAGGAAAAGCCGCAGGAAGGCGAAGTTGTTGCAGTTGGCCCCGGCCGCTTTGACGACAACGGCAACCGCGTTCCGATCGACGTCACCGTCGGCGACGTTGTTATCTACTCCAAGTACGGCGGAACCGAAGTCAAGACCGGCGGTACCGAGTACCTCGTACTGTCCGCCCGCGACGTCCTGGCGATCGTCGTAAAGTAACTCTTATGGACCCCGCGCCGCCGATCCGTCTGATTCATCTCTGACAGGTCAGTTGCGCGGGGTTCTGTCTTGAAAGGACAAAAACCATGGCAAAGCAGCTTGCGTTTAACGACGCTGCCCGCCGGTCGCTTGAAGCCGGCATCGATAAGCTCGCCAACACGGTCAAGGTGACGCTTGGCCCGCGTGGCCGCAACGTTGTGCTGGACAAGAAGTGGGGCGCCCCCACGATCACCAACGATGGTGTCACCATCGCCCGTGAAGTCGAACTGGACGACCCCTACGAGAACCTTGGCGCGCAGCTTGCCAAGGAGGTCGCCACCAAGACCAACGACGTGGCCGGCGACGGCACCACCACCGCCACTGTGTTGGCACAGGCGCTTGTTAAGGAAGGCCTCCGCAACGTTGCGGCAGGCGCCGCACCGGGCGAGATCAAGCGCGGCATCGAGGTTTCCGTCGAAGCCGTCGCTGCCCGCCTGCTCGAAAACGCACGTCCGGTCGAAGGCACCCAGGTCGCCAACGTCGCCTCCATCTCCGCACAGAGCGACGAGGTCGGCGAGCTCCTGGCCGAGGCATTCGGTAAGGTCGGCAAGGATGGTGTGATCACCATTGAGGAATCCTCCACCACGCAGACCGAACTGGTCCTCACCGAGGGCATGCAGTTCGACAAGGGCTACCTGTCCCCGTACTTCGTCACCGACGCAGAACGCCAGGAAGCAGTCCTCGAAGATGCGCTGATCCTCATCAACCAGGGCAAGATTTCATCCGTCCAGGACTTCCTGCCGCTGCTGGAAAAGGCGCTGCAGAGCTCCAAGCCGCTCTTTATCATCGCCGAGGACGTCGACGGCGAGGCTCTCTCCACGCTGATCGTCAACCGCATCCGCGGCACCCTGAACGTCGTTGCCGTCAAGGCTCCGGGCTTCGGTGACCGCCGCAAGGCCATGCTGCAGGACATCGCCACCCTTACGGGTGCGCAGGTTGTTTCGCCGGAACTGGGCCTCAGCCTGGATACGGTCGGCCTGGAGGTGCTCGGTACTGCCCGGCGTATCACCGTCACCAAGGACAACACCACCATCGTTGACGGCGCCGGTTCGGCCGAGGACGTCGCAGCCCGGGTTTCCCAGCTGCGCGCCGAGCTGACCCGCACCGATTCCGACTGGGACAAGGAAAAGCTCCAGGAGCGCCTGGCTAAGCTGGCCGGCGGCATCGGCGTGATCAAGGTTGGCGCGGCTACCGAAGTCGAGCTGAAGGAAAAGAAGCACCGCATCGAGGACGCCGTGTCCTCGACCCGCGCTGCCCTGGAAGAAGGCATTGTGGCCGGCGGTGGCGCTGCCCTCATCCACGCCCTCAAGGCCCTCGACGAGGACCCTGCCGTCAAGGCCCTCGAAGGTGACGCGGCCGCCGCTGTCGGCATCGTCCGCCGGGCACTGACCCAGCCGCTGCGCTGGATCGCCCAGAACGCCGGCTTCGACGGCTACGTGGTGGTCGCCAAGGTGGCCGAATCAGCCAACAACCAGGGCTTCAACGCCAAGACCGGCGAATATGAAGACCTCATCGCGGCCGGCGTTATCGACCCGGTCAAGGTGACGCGTGCGGCCCTGCGCAACGCGGCTTCCATCGCGGCGCTGGTGCTCACCACGGAAACCCTCGTGGTCGAGAAGCCTGCCGACGAGGACGAGCACGCGGGCCACCAGCACTAAGGTCCGGCGGCGGCGCCCCGGACGGTGCCGCAGTTTCCCTCGGAGCAGCCAGCCAAGGGAGCAGCCAGCCAAAGACCAGTAAACAAAGGACCGGACCAGCACCCGCTGGTCCGGTCTTTTGTGTGTTTTAGGCAGTCATCAGCGTCTGGACCCCGTGGCGGTCCGTCGTGGCCGCAGGCTCGCACCCCGCAGCCGGTGTCTGGTGACGAGCCGGTAAAAGATCAGCACGGCAACCGCGGCCGCGACGATGCCCACGAGGTTCAGCCCCAGCTGCACCGCCGAGCCGGCAGCCTTTTGGTATTCGCCCAGGACCAGGGCCACCGCCACGAAGCCCGCGGCCGGGACCGTTGTGACCGAGATGAACACCCCGACCAGCGCTGCGGACCGCCGGCTGATCACGGAGAGCATCCCAGCGGTCCCGGCCAGGACGGCAACGATGAGCGAATAGGGGCCCGGGTGGTAAATGAAGTCGACGGCAGAACCGCGGTCCAGCACGTCGGGCGGAAAGAGGCCCAGCGGTACTGACAGCCACGCCGTGAGCGCGGCCGCCAGCATGGCCGCGGGGAACCCGACGCCAAGCGCCAGTGCCGCACTGCGGCCCAGCTGCCATTGGCCGCGGACAAGTGCCACGGCCAGGGCCGCCAGGGGGCCGAACTCCGGTCCCACCGCCATGGCCCCGACAATGGCGATAGTGGAATCCGTGACGATCCCGATGGCCGCCAGCTGGGTCGCGAGGATCAGGAACGCCAGGTAGCTCCACGTAAGCCGCGAGTCTTCGCCCGTCTGTCGGGATACCTCGTCCCAGATCACGGTGTCCGCGCCTTCGCCGGGGGCGTCGGCGGTGGCCTTGTCCGCACGGTCGGAGAGCACCAACTCCGGCATGGCCACCGAGATCGAACCTTGCTCCTGGACATTCAGGGCTTGGAGTTTCTCCACGAGCCGCTCCACGGATTCCCTGGCGACCAGGACGTGGATGATGTCCCCGGCGGGAAGGACAGAAGCGCCCGGCTGGCGGGAAACTTCCGCGACGCCTAGCTCTCCGGTGCAGCAGTCCGTCACGGCGGCGGACAACTCGGCCGGAACACAAATACGCAGCTCTGCGATCACGATGGGGCCTCCTCTGGCTCGTTACAGGGTAGCCCCGGGCCGGCAGGGAACCTGCCGCTGGCCCGCCGGTCACCGCGCTGTGATTGGCCAGAAAAATTACGGCTCGGTAACATTGATGTTTTGGAAACCGGCCTGAAGGGCTCCCAGTGTCGATCGAGCGCAGCACAGCCAGCCCGCAGCAGGCGGTCGCGGGTTCTCCGGCGCCCCCACAACCGGGCTACCGGCCCGAAGTCCAGGGCCTGCGCGCCCTTGCGGTCCTGATGGTGGTCACGTACCACGTGTGGCTCGGCAGGGTCTCCGGCGGGGTGGACGTCTTCCTCCTGATTTCCGCCTTCCTGATGACTCTCAGCTTCGCCCGAAAGGTCGAAAGCGGCAGGCCCCTTCGTCTCCTGAGCCACTGGCTGCACCTGCTCAAACGGCTGCTGCCCGCCGTTGTAGTCGTTATTCTGGGTGTACTTGCAGGCACCCGGGCAATCCTGCCCGAGAGCCGCTGGCCGGACATCCTCGACCAGGCCTGGGCCTCCCTTCTCTACCGGCAGAACTGGCTGCTGGCGGACTCCGCCGTCGACTACTACGCGCAGGACCACTCCGGCGCCAGTCCGCTGCAGCACTTCTGGTCGCTGTCCATCCAAGGGCAGGTCTTCCTGCTGTGGCCGCTCGTTTTTGCCGGCGCCGCAGTGCTGCTGCGCCTCCTGCGCCGGCGGACGCCGTGGGCAAACCGGATCAGTTACCCCGGCCTCCTGGCCGCGGCGTTTGGTGCGATTTTCGTTGCCTCACTGATTTACTCCATTGAGCAAACCGCCGCCAACCAGGCCTATGCCTACTTCGACACCCGCACCCGGCTCTGGGAATTCGCGCTCGGATCGCTGCTGGCGCTTGCACTTCCACACCTCAAACCCGGTAAAGCGCTCCGGGTTGTCCTCGGCTGGGCCGGGCTGACCGCGATGCTCTCCTGCGGCTTGCTGCTCACCGTAGACCGCTCCTTCCCGGGCTTCATTGCGCTGTGGCCGACGCTGGCAGCTGCGGCCATCATCGTGGCCGGACAGAGCGGGAGCCGCTTCGGCGTCGACCGGATCCTGAGCTGGAAACCGCTGGTGGCACTCGGGGACAACTCGTACGCCCTGTACCTCTGGCACTGGCCGCTGCTGGTGCTTGCCCTTGCCGGGATGGGCATCGCCGCGCCGAACCTGATCCAGGGCCTGGCCGTGGTGGCCGCCTCGATCGTGCTGGCGGTGCTGACCACCAGGTTCGTGGAGAAGCCCTTACGCGAGTGGCACTGGCCGCAGCGACGGGCCTGGCGCACCGCCGTCGTGATCGCAGCGTGTGGCGCGCTGCTGGCTGGCCCGGTGTCCGTGTGGCAGAGCAAGATCATGGCCGACGAGGCGGCCGCGGCGGCGCAGCCGAAGGAACTGACCCCCGGCGCGGCCGCCCTGGCGCCCGAGAACGCGGGTAAACCTACTCCCGCCGCGAAGATCATTCCGGCTCCGGTCGCCATGAAAAACGAATGGGCTGACATCGACGGGCTCTGCACGGACGGGAACGTGCCCGCCGACCCGCTGCTCGCCGGATGCCTGCAAAACACCCGGCCGGAGACTGTCACCAAACGCATTGTGGTCCTGGGCGACTCCCACGCCCAGCAGTACATGGCAGCACTCGGGCCGGTCGCCCGGACCCGCGGCTGGGAAGTGGTGGCACTGCTGAAAGGCAACTGCCGCTTCGGCGGTGAGTCCCCGGAGCGGGACGCCGAGTGCAACGCTTTCAACGCCGCCAGCGCCCGGTACGTCCTGGACCAGCAGCCCGATGCCGTTTTCACAGTCGCCTCGCTCACCCACACCGAAGCGCCGTTTGAAACCGAGGTGCCGCAGTATCTTGAGGGCATTCAAGCCTTCACCGACGCCGGTATGGACGTGGTCGGCATCCGCGACAATCCGCGCTTTGGCATCAACATGCCCGAATGCGTCCAGAAGAACGGCTCGGACGACCCCAAGTGCCGGGTGCCGCTGCAGGAGTCCTTGGCCCGTTCTTCACCCCTGGACGCCTACCGGGGGAGGGTCCAGGGCCTGTACCTGATGGACCTGAGCGACTTCATCTGCGCCGACGGAATCTGCCCGGCCGTGGTCGGGAATGTGTACGTGTACAAGGACGACAACCATCTGACCAAGACCTACGTCCAAAGTATGCTCCCCATGTTCGAAGAGCGGCTCCTGGCAGCCACCGGCTGGACGTGACGCGGCGGCGTCCGGTGCAGTTGCTCACATTCCTGCCCCGGAATATGGGGATTGGCGGCAAGGTTCTACTATTTATTCAACACTTCTGCACAGGCCATGCCCGTAATGACGGGCTGGTCATCTGTTGCAACCCCTACCCGTGAAACCCGTACCCAAGGTAAGAGGCGCACTCATGACCCAGCCCGAACACAACCCCTTCGGCTTTATCGGCCTGACCTACGACGATGTCCTGCTGCTGCCCGGACACACCAACGTCATCCCGTCCGAGGCGGATACGTCTTCCCGGATCTCCAAGCGCATCACCGTCAACACGCCGTTGCTCTCCGCGGCGATGGACACCGTGACGGAGTCCCGGATGGCGATCGCCATGGCACGCCAGGGCGGCCTCGGCGTGGTGCACCGCAACCTTTCCATCGCCGACCAGGCCGACCAGGTGGACCGCGTCAAGCGCAGCGAATCCGGCATGATCACCAACCCGCTGACCATCGGCCCGGAAGCGACGCTGGCCGAGCTGGATGAAATCTGCTCGCATTACCGCGTTTCCGGCCTGCCCGTCGTCGATGAGGGCATGCGGCTGCTGGGCATTGTCACCAACCGCGACACCCGCTTTGTGCCGGAAGCGGATTTCCCGATCCGCCTGGTCAGCGACGTAATGACCAAAATGCCCCTTGTTACTGGGCACGTCGGCATCAGCCGCGAAGAAGCCTCACACAAGCTCGCGACCAACAAGATCGAAAAGCTCCCCCTGGTCGACGAGCAGGGCCGGCTCAAGGGGCTCATCACCACCAAGGACTTCACCAAGGCCGAGCAGTACCCGCTGGCCACCAAAGACGACGAAGGCCGGCTGCGCGTCGGTGCGGCCATCGGGTTCTTCGGTGACGGCTGGGAACGTGCGATGGCCCTGATCGACGCGGGCGTTGACGCCCTCTTCGTGGACACCGCCAACGGCCACTCCCAGGGTGTCCTGGACATGATTGCCCGGCTGAAGTCTGACCCGGCGGCGGCGCACGTGGACATCATCGGCGGCCAGGCCGCCACACGCGAAGGCGCCCAGGCGCTCATTGACGCCGGTGCTGACGGCATCAAGGTCGGTGTGGGTCCGGGTTCCATCTGCACCACCCGCGTTGTTGCCGGCGTCGGCGTCCCGCAGATCACCGCCATCTATGAGTCGGCAAAGGCAGCCATCCCGGCCGGCGTTCCGCTGATCGCCGACGGCGGGCTGCAGTATTCCGGGGACATCGGCAAGGCGCTGGTCGCCGGCGCGGACACCGTGATGCTCGGTTCCCTGCTGGCCGGCTGTGACGAGTCTCCCGGGGATCTGATTTTCGTCAACGGCAAGCAGTTCAAGCTCTACCGCGGGATGGGATCGCTCGGGGCCATGCAGACCCGCGGCAAGAACACTTCGTACTCCAAGGACCGCTACTTCCAGGCCGACGTCTCCGGTGATGACAAGCTCATTCCGGAAGGCATCGAGGGCCGGGTCGCCTACCGCGGGCCGCTGGCCTCCGTGGCGTACCAGCTGGTCGGCGGACTCCGCCAGACGATGTTCTACACCGGCGCCCCGACGGTGCCCGAGCTCAAGGCCCGCGGAAAATTCGTCCGCATCACGCCGGCCGGGCTCAAGGAATCCCACCCGCACGACATCCAGATGACGGTGGAGGCGCCGAACTACGGTTCGCGCTAAAACACCCAACTGACTCGCAGCAGGGGCCGTTTTGAAGGCTCATAACGGCCCCTGCTGCCAGTCAGTTGGGCAGGGGGATATGTTCTAGGCTGGAGGCATGTCCGCACTCCTGCCCGCGCGCGAGCCGAAACGCAAACTGGCGCTCAGGCCCTACGCCCGGGCTGTAGCGCAGGTGCTGCGCGTGAGTTTCCGGGCCTCGCCCGCCGCCGTCGTGATGAAGATCGTGGGCTCGGTGATTTCGGCGCTCCTGCCGCTTGTAACCACCTACTTCGCTGCCCTGACCACGACGGCGCTGGCGGCGGCCTACGCGGGGAACGCCGCGGCCGGCCAGCAGGCGATTGTCTACGTCATCATCACTGCCGGGCTGGGATTGTTCTGGGGCGCTTTCAGCAGCGTGGACCGGTACATCCAGCAGCTGATGAGCTTCAAGGTCGGCGCGATCGTCGGGGACCTGATGTACGAGCGGTTCCTGGCCCTGGAGTTCTGGCGCTATGACGACAAAGAGACGGTGGACCTCTACGACCGGGCCAAGCGCTTCTCCGATTCCTACGCCCGGGTCCTGGACCGGATCGCAGCCATTTTCACCCAGCTTGTCTCGGTGCTCCTGGCGATCGGCGCGTTGCTGCTGGTCAGCTGGTGGATTGCCGTGATCGTGCTGGTGGCGATTGTGCCCAGCGTGTACCTGCAGTTCAAGCTCTCCCGCGAGCAGATCGCGCACTGGAACACCCAAGTGGATTCGCGACGGCAACGCCGGATGATTGAAACCAATCTCCTGCGTCCCCAGCACATCGCCGAGATGCGGCTCTACGGGATCGTGGGCTACCTGATGGGGCTGCGCTCCCGGCTGCGGGACGCTGATGAAAAGCGCCGGCTCGACTTCCAGAAGCGCTACATCCCCAAACAGCTCGCTGCCGACGCCCTGCAATACGGTGCGGAGGTGGTCTCCCTGGTCTGGGTGGTGGGCCAGATCATCGCCCGGGCCCAGCCGGTGGGGCAGTTCCTCTACGTCCAGCAGATTGTCAGCCGCGCCCTGTCCACCGCCAACAGCCTCGTCTCTTCCCTGAGTTCCATCGACGAGGACCTCGCGAACCTCAAGGACTACGAGCTCTTTATGGCGCTGCCGGTCCCGTCGGAGCAGGCCCCGCCCCTGCTGCAGGCGCCCCGGACCGTGGAACTGCGGGATATCCGGTTCACCTACACCGGCAGCGAGCTGGAAGTCATCAGGGGTATCTCGCTGACTATCCGCGAAGGCCAGCACATCGCGATCGTGGGGGAGAACGGTGCCGGAAAGTCCACCCTCATCCGGATTCTCGCCGGGCTGTACCGCCCGGACTCCGGACAGGTACTGCTCGACGGCGTCGACCTCGCCGCCGTCGACGTAAAGACCTGGCACCGCCACCTTGCGGTGCTCAGCCAGGAGTTCCTGAAGTACGAGTTCGCCACCGCGGCGGAGAACATCTACTTCGGTGACGTGGATACACCGCGCGACGACGAACGGATCCGCCGGGCGGCGACCGATGCCGAAGCCCTCGAATTCATCAACAAGCTGCCCAACGGGCTGGACAACCACGTGAGCAACTGGATGGAGGACCCGCGCGGCCGGAAAGGCAGCGGGCTCTCCGGCGGCCAATGGCAGCGCCTCGCGATGGCCCGGAACTTCTACCGCGGTGCCTCTTTTATGGTGATGGACGAGCCGACGTCGGCGATCGACGCACTCGCCGAGCACCGGATCTTCACCCGGCTCTTCGCAGACCGCAGCAGCACCATCATCGCCATCAGCCACCGGCTCGCCACCATCGAAAAGGCGGACACCGTCTACATGCTTGAGGACGGCCTGATCGTCGAGCAGGGCACACACAAGGAACTGGTGGCCATGCGGGGCCGCTATTTCCGGATGTTCGAATCGCAGCTGGCCGTGGACGAGGCCGAAGGCGCCTGAGCGGACACCCGGGCTAGCGGGAACTGCTGTGGCCCGGCCCTTTTTTGCGCAGGACGACGGTGACGACGATTGCGGCCACCGTACCGCGGAAAAAGGCCGGAACCGCCCGGCTAAACCATTGAACCGGCCGTGGACCCTCTCTGGTGCCGGACGAAAGCGAGCCTCAACCCCGATACGAGTGCCAGCGATCCGGCAATGAGCAGCAGTGTGGCCACGTCGTAGAGAACGAGTTGAACCACCAGGACCACCAAGGCGCCCAGACACGCCAGGAAGCCGATGGCGCTGACCAGCTTGGGCCAGAAGCCCGGGACTGCACTTTCAACGGTGTAACTCTGATCCAGGAGGTACATGATGAGCGTGCAGGTTGAAGCGGCCGCCGAGGTGGTCGCGGTGGAAGGTGGTGAGCGGGTGTCGGTGGCTGAGAAATCGCCGGTCGTGGACAGGGCGTTGATCGCGCGGTTGGTCGGTGACGCGCAGGCGCAGGGATTGTCCATTGACGGCGAGGGCGGGCTGCTGGCGCAGTTGACCAAGCTCGTGGTCGAGTCCGCGCTGGAGGGTGAGATTACCGCTCATCTGGGCTATGAAAAGCACGAACGCGCCGAGGAGCCCGCCGGGAACAGCAGGAATGGGACCCGGTCCAAGACGGTGCTGACGAAGGCCGGCCCGGTATCGATAGAGGTTCCCCGGGACCGTGCGGGGACGTTTGAACCGGCCGTGGTGGCCAAGCGGCAGCGCCGGCTCGGCTCGATCGAGGACGTCGTGCTGTCCCTGTCGGCCCGTGGGATGACGCATGGGGACATTGCTGCGCACCTGGCCGATGTGTATGGCTCGGAGGTATCCAAGACGACGATCTCCACGATCACCGACAAAGTCCTGGAGGGGATGGCTGAGTGGCAGAACCGGCCTTTGGACCCGGTCTCCCCGGTGGTGTTCATCGACTGCATCCACGTGGAAGTCCGGGACGGGCAGGTCGCTAACCGACCGGTCTAGGTGGCGTTGGCCGTCACGACCGAGGGGAACCGGGACATCCTGGGTCGGTGGGTCGGGGACGGCGGTGAGGGTGCGAAGTACTGGCTCCAGGTCCTGACCGAGATCAAGAACCGCGGCGTCGAGGACGTCCTCATGCTCGTCTGTGACGAACTCAAGCACCTGCCGGACTCCGTCGGGGCCGTCTGGCCGGAGACTGTCGTGCAGACCTGCATCGTGCATCTGATGCGCAACAGCTTCCGCTACGCGGCCCGGCAGGACTGGGACAAGATCTCCCGGGCGCTCAAACCGGTCTACCAGGCCGCCACGGTTTCCGAAGCCGAGGAACGGTTCCTGGAGTTCGGCGAGGAATGGGGCAGGAAGTACCCCGCGATAGTGCGGTTGTGGGAGAACGCCTGGGCCGAGTTCGTGCCGTTCCTGCAGTTCGACCGCGAGATCCGCCGAATCGTGTGCACCACGAACGCGATCGAGTCCGTCAATGCCCGGATCCGCAAAGCCGTCAGAGCCCGCAGACACTTCCCCACCGAGCAAGCCGCGCTCAAGTGCGTCTACCTCGCAGTCATGGCCTTGGACCCGAGGGCAAGGGCCGGGCCAGATGGACCCAACGATGGAAAGGCGCCCTCAACGCCTTCGAAATCGCCTTCAACGGCCGGCTCTCCGCAGCCCCCGGTGCTCGCGTGCAACGATGGTGTTCTAGGCCAGACTCAAAGACGAGCCAGACAGGGGGCACATGCGACAGATCGTGTCGACTGTGGTCCTTCCGGTACCGGATTAGCTCTGTAAACCTTGACCTGACGTGGAAGCTGGATGGCATCACAATGGAGGGCTCGATTATGTGTCCCGATGGTAATGGGCCATTCCCTTCAGTAATCTTCATTGCTGGCAGCGGCCCAACAGATCGCGATTGGTGCTCACCGATATTGCCCGCTAGCAATGGCAGCGCTCGGCTGTTGGCAGAGTCCTTCGCTGATGCGGGTATCGCTTCTCTTCGTTACGACAAGCGGGCGTCCGGCCCGCACACGATGGAGAATGCCGGAAAGCTCAGCGAGAAGATGGGCATGAAGTCGCATTTGAACGAGCTGATCGCAGCCGTCACTGAGCTCTCTCGGCAGGACTTCGTGGACTCGGCAAGAATTGTGGGGCTCGGCCACAGTGAGGGAACCCTGCACGTGCTGCACTACGTTACAACGGCCCACGACGTCCCCTTCGCGGGAATCATCCTCGCCGCGCCACCTGGTCGGCCGATACAAACAGTGCTGATATCGCAACTGGCGCTCCAGGCACAGATTATCGATGACACCGAATTCATGTCGGAGGTGCACGACGCCGCTGCGCGTTACTCCTCCGGGCAGCAGATGGATCTTGATCCGAGCCTGCCGGACAACGTGAAGATGGCCCTTGCTGGCTTCGAGGCTCCGGCGAATCTTCCTTTCGCCCGCGAGTTGTGGATCGAATCGGCGAGTGATTCGCTAGCGAAGGTACAGATCCCCACGTTGGTCCTCATTGGCACGAAAGACCTCCAGGTAGACGTTCACGCCAATGGCACCCCACTTCAAGAGGCCGCTGCGGGGATGGCCAATGTAACGTTCTGCTTCCCGGCCGACGCCAATCACGTATTCAAAGAGGATCGACGCTCTCAGACTGATACCGCCGCGTCGCCAGGCAGTGGATACAACGAGCCGGACACGCATCTTGACCCCGAGAGTTTGGAAACGATCCCCAACTGGCTCGCTGTCAATGGCATGTCAGCTTGACGTATCGTAGCTCAGCCTGAAGGGAATGTGCATCACGAAAGCGCGCTTCACGCTGCTGACGAGACACAAATTCCTAGCTCAGGCGCCACGTGCGCTGTTTTGGTCAGCGATTGCAGCGCAATCGTCCATAGCTTCGAAATACGTTACGAATGCAGCGTTAGTGAGCGTCGCCGAGGTGATCTCTAACGCGGCCTCCGTCGAAGGCGCGGGGTCCGTGTTGTTTCAGTTCAGAACGACAAGTCACAGCCAACCGCGGTCCCGGGCTACCCTCGCTGCGTCGTGCCGGGTCGTTGTCGCGGTTTTCTGAGTGGCGTCCGAGAGGTAATTTCGAACAGTGCCAGATGCAAGGTGCAGTCGCCGAGCGATGTCCTTGACCGAGTACCCCTCGCGTGTCTCCCGTAAAACATCAGCTTCGCGCGCTGTCAGGGGTGAGTCATCGACAACCGAGGCCTCAAAAACATCGTGTGCTATCCAGCGATCGCCGTTATTGACTTTGCGGATCACTTCGGCGATCTCTTCCGGGTCAGAACTCTTACTCATAAAACCCAGCACCCCGAGCTTGAGTGCTCGCCGGAGGACGCCCTGCCGAGCATGCCGGGTGAGCATCAGTACGCGCTGTCCGGCATTCTTGGACATAATCGATTCGACTGCATCCAAGCCGTCCATCTCAGGCATCTCCAGGTCGATGACGAGTACATCTGGAAGGTGCTCAAGCGTCGCCGTCACGGCCTCGCGACCGTTCTCCGCCTGCGCCACGACACTGATCGTCCCGTCAAGAGTAAGGACCGCCGAAAGTGCCGTCCGCAACAAATGCTCGTCATCGGCCAGAATGATCCTAATCGGACCCGCCTTTTTCATCGTATGTCCTCGATCCCCGTAGTTTTGCGTTCGGGATCAATCCGAGCGGAAACGATAAACTTATCTGCCGATTGTTCGATCCACAGCGCGCCACCCGCGCCCTCCACTCGATCCCGTAGCCGAGCAAGACCCCTCAGGGTAGAGCCACCCGCATCGGCTGCGCCGTCGTTGATGACTTCGACAGATTTCGGCGAGGCACTGATCGTGACGAGGGTTGGACGCGCATGGCGGAGCAGGTTAGTAGTAGCTTCCCGCAGAACCTGTGCTAAGAGAGGATCCGCGGCATCCCCGCCCGCGTTGTCGAATCTCACCTCGACCACCACGCCAGCTGCCTCGACGAGACTCTTCGTGTTCTCGAGCTCAGCCAACAAATTTAGCTTGTAGCGCGCATATGTCAGCGCTCTCGTCTCCGCAATGGTCTCGTCGACGAGGCGACGGATCTCGCTGAATTCCACATCGGCTCGGTCGGGATCTGTGTGCACCACGCGTCGGCCCAAGGCGGCTTTCAACTTGATGACATGAAGCGAATGGCCCTGAATGTCGTGAAGGTCCCCGGCGAAGCGCATTCGCTCGCGGGCGGCCGCAAGCTCAGCCTCGGTCTCCTGAGCGCGTTCGAGTCGCCGCACCACCTTCCAGGCCTGTTCACTGAGCAAAATCACCGCGACGATAAAGAGCGTGCCGACAGCTGGAAGCACAAGATACTGGGCCGCGAGCACCCAACTGGCTGGGTGGAAAACAAATGAGCTCGCCCCCACCGCGGTGACCGACAACGCGAACGCGAAGATCCACAACCGCCATCTTCGTGTCCGCGCAAGCAGGAGCGCACCGATAAGCGCCACTGGTACAAAACCGATCGGGCTCGATGCGGTCAGTGAACCAATAATCCACGACGCTGTGGTGAACATGAGCGCAAGGATTGCCTGGCGCGGGTACCCATCCAAACTCCACTTGCGCAGCAGAGCAAGAGTGACGAGGAATCCTACGGCGACGAGCAGAGCTTCCGACCAAGATGTTGCAGTGAACACGATCCCGACAATGCTAAGAGGCGCAATCGCCACTACAGCGCTAACCATCGCCACCCTGCGCATCCGTGTGATGCTTGGAGCCTCATCCTTCGCGTGATCGTCGATGGTTAGCTCCGATTCTCGGCTTCCTGCTGCTTGATCGCACGACCGACCGGGCGTTTTGCGATCATCGCCACGATGCCGAGCCCAAGAGCGACATACTGCAACGCAGAGTTCTGAATGAATCCTTCCACGATATTCGCTGGAAGTGTCATGAAGAGGCCAAAATCAAAATAGAAGTAGCCAATGTAAGCAAGGAAGACGGTCGCGCCGAAGACAATGACCGCACTCAGCGCAAGATCGAAGATTTTCATGGACTCCACGATCCCGTGCACGCGGCGTCGACGGTAGTGACGCCGCGTCACATCAATGTGATGACGCCTCGCCACTGCAAGCGCATCGAAACCTAAGATGTGATGGGTTACATGACACCTATAGCCACCATCCAGGTCCATGCACCGTCACCGCTCTGGCGGCGCCCCTTTACAATCATCCGCGAAAACAAGCGCGCCTACCTCGTACTCAACCTTGCCAGTTACGGACTGGCAATCATCGGTTTCTTGATCGGACTAGCCTTTCCTGCACTCAGTGCGGTGCAGGTGACGTCGTTGGAACAAGACGGCACTGCCGAAATCGTGCGTGGGCTACTCAACACCCCGCCGCTTTTTGCACTGATAATTCTTGGCGTAAACGTCTTCCGGCTCAGCCTGCTGACCATCGTGCTTCCGTCGCTCATCGTGCCGTTTGCTGGACTCGCACTCTTCGCGTACTGGGCAGTCCAGGTAGGTATCACACTCGCGCCGTCGACCCCGGAGGGATGGGTCTCGCTCATTCCTCATTCTCTGACCTTCGTCATCGAACTCCAGGCCTATGTGCTCTTTGCCCTCGGCGCTTACCTCATCGGAAGAAGCTGGATGTTTCCGCGCAGAAACGCGGCGCAGAGCCGTCGCAAGGGCTATCTACAGGGCTTGAAGCAGATCGGTCTTCTGGCGCTCCCCGCACTAGTGCTGCTCATCATCGGTGCCGTGTGGGAGGCGTACTCGATCCGGTACTTCGTCTACCCGCTCCAACAACTACTGCTGTAGCTCCCCTTGATGCCCCGCCGGAGCGTGCCTTCTGGCCGACAGACGTTGAGATGCCCGAAGCTATCGGAGCCTTTCCTGAGACGATCGTCCTGCAAAGTGAGCTAGACCCGCTCGCACCGTGGATCGCCCCGT
Organism: Arthrobacter sp. AL05; assembly: GCF_029960715.1. Classification (NCBI taxonomy): domain Bacteria; kingdom Bacillati; phylum Actinomycetota; class Actinomycetes; order Micrococcales; family Micrococcaceae; genus Arthrobacter; species Arthrobacter sp. AL05. Next base: position 212,543 of record NZ_JASBRC010000004.1, on the reverse strand, counting down.
TCTGGACTTCCTTCTGGGAGATGCTGACCGGCCCGGTTCCCTGGTCGTCCCTGCGAAGTCTTTGCCGCTGGAAGAGCAAACGTTCGAGCAGTGGGCTCCGCTCGGACTTAGGGGGGCCGGCACGACCCTAACTTCACCGATCCGCTGTCTATTGCTCCTACCGGCATGCGTTCGATCAATGGCGATTGACACCGCGATGCTCCACGCGTGCGACTGGCAACGAAATCAACCCACTGAAAGATGGCGAAAATGACGGACCTAGAAGCGTTGACCAGGCTCGAGAATGCGATCAACTCCCATGACGCCGAGAGCATCGCCGCATGTTTCTCCGCCGGCTATGTTTCAGAGACCCCTCATCATCCATCGACGAATTTTGAGGGGCGCGTGATTGTGCTGAGCAACTGGACGGCGATGCTCACCCGATTCCCGGACCTTAAGGCACGAGTTCTGCGTCATGCGGTGAACGGCGACGAAGTGTGGTCGGAATGGGAAATGACAGGCACTGCGGCCGATGGTATTTCCGCGGGGATCGTCGGCCCCGTCATCTGGCGAACCGATGCTTCTGGCCTTGTGTACTGGGCGCGTTTCTATCTCGACCCTGTAACCGAAGATCCAATCAGGCCTTCTGACAACGATTCCGAGCTCCTCACTTGATCGAACCACACTCTCTCACCAAACGTTTTGGCGATAAGACTGCCGTAGACGGTATGAACTTCACTACGCGTCCGGGCCTGGTGACCGGCTTCCTTGGGCCCAACGGCGCTACGAATCGGACAGATATCCTTCCAGAACGTTGGCTCGCAGTCTGAGTTCGAACGCCCCCATGTCTCAACGGATTCGGGGCGCTCGAACTCCAACGAGAGCGTCAGCGCGGATACAGTGCAAATGGGGTTACTGTTGTCGGGTAACCTACGATGTGTAGGTTTTTTCCTAGTATGCATAGATTCCGTGTTGTCGGGTCACTGATGGAAGGTTGTTGCCGTGCGCAGGGGGGTAACCAAAGCGGGTTTAGCTTTAGCTGGTGCCGAGCTCGCTGATCAGATTGGTCTTCAGGGCGTGACTGTTGCTGCACTTGCTCGTCACTTTGACGTGAAGCCAGCAAGTTTGTATTCTCACGTCCTGAGTACCGCGGACCTAAAGACCGGTGTCGCACTTCTGGCTTTGGAAGAACTCGCAGATCGCGCGTCTGATGCCATTGCTGGTCGCGCTGGCAAGGACGCTCTCATGGCCCTTGCCGATTCCTTCCGCGATTACGCCCGGGACCATCCCGGGCGTTTCGCTGCCACTGAGTTGAGACTCGACCAAGAGAGCGCAAAGAAAAGCGCTGGATGGCGTCATGCCCGGTTCCTGGGGGCAATTATGCGCGAATATCGGCTCACCGAAATCAACCAGGTCCACGCCGTGCGATTGTTCGGGAGCACGATCCGAGGCTTTATCGCTTTGGAAATGTCGGGGAGTTTCGATCACAGCGCTCCAGACGCTGAGGAGAGCTGGTACCGCATCCTCGAAACTCTCGACGCCACTTTTAGTCATTGGCCTGGCCAATGAATTCCACTCCACTGCCCACGGAAGGACACCGGTTGTCGTCTCAATCCTGGATCATCACCCCTATCACTGCGGATATTGTCCGCGGCGCGCTAGAACTTGAGCACACCGAACGGGGCACCTTGTTCCACCGGCTGCCCTCATGGGCGCGTGCACAAAGTACTGATCCTCAGCTAAGAATGGTCGAATCCCAGCCCTCTGGAGTACGCCTGGTCTTTCGATCCTGTGCCACAGCAATCGAACTCGATGTCCACCGGACACGGACGACCTATGCCGGCTTCCCGCAGCGTCCAGACGGGATCATCGAGCTCATGATTGATGGCAACCTCACCGCGCATATCACCACATCGGGGGGCACTACTTCCACCATCGACATGGCCACTGGGGCAACTGCGCAGATAACGGATCCGATGCTCACCGTCCGGTTCGCCGAGCTCCCCGGGCACGCGAAAGTTATAGAAATTTGGCTTCCCCACAACGAGAATCTTGAGATCCTTCAGTTACGCACTGATGCCCCTCTCGAACCAGGGAGCGTACGGCATCGGCCGGTATGGCTTCATCACGGTAGTTCCATAAGCCAAGGCTCGAACGCCACGCGCCCGAGTGAAATTTGGCCAGTAAGAGCGGCACGCCTCAGTGATGTCGAGCTGATCAACCTCGGTTTTGGCGGTAGCGCCCTTCTGGACCCCTTCATGGCCAGAACGATGCGTGAGACAGACGCAGACCTCATCAGCGTCAAGATAGGGATCAACCTTGTCAATAACGACCTGATGCGGCTGCGAGCATTCGGGCCCGCAGTTCACGGTTTCCTCGACACCATTCGCGAGGGTCACCCCGACACTCCCCTTCTGGTCATTTCACCGATCTATTGCGCCATCCATGAAGACACCCCAGGCCCGGGAGCCTTCGACATGGATGCTCTGGCAGAGGGAACCATCACATTTCGGGCCGCCGGCGCCCCAGCAGAACGAGCCGCAGGCAAGCTAACCCTCACCACCATCCGCGAGTCACTAAGTACTATCGTCGAGCAACGACAAAAACAGGACCCCCACCTTTTTTACCTCGACGGACTCGAACTCTTCGGGAGCACTGACGCCCAGGAATTCCCCCTACCCGATGCCCTGCACCCGAGCCCCGCAGCACATCGATTGATCAGCGAACGCTTCACACAAATGGCGTTTGAGAACAACCAGCCCTTTGGCACCCCGACGCGCCAAAAACCACGACATTAACAACCATCCAACCCCACACCCCCACAGCATTCCATGGCACCAACGACAACTGGTCAAAAGAACCCCAGACACGTGCCGTCACCGGCCACCGACTCGACGATGAAGTCCACTGTCATCCCGTGAAACGGGCTTACTTGGGGGCGGATGGTTGATGGACTCTCGAATCTGCAGGCGGCTGCCACCGATGAGGATCACTTCCTGTTCGCCCCCGTCTGTCGAGAGTCCACACAACGCTAGTGCTGCTGACAGCGGATCTGAGGCGCGTTTCCGAAGACCCGAGGTACAGTGACGCACCGGTGGATTCTCACCATCCAAGCCCTGCCAGGACGCTGGTTGCCGCTATTGCCACAGCGCTCGTCCAGAGGAAAATTGCGATGACCTGCCAGAAAATAACGCGCTTCTTTGGGATGCCCATACCGACGAAAAATGCTGCGGTAAGCATCGTTGGCAGTGCCAACGGGGCAAGTAGGCTTGCGCCGGGGACCCCGAACTTCACCAGCCAGCGACGTAGCTTCACCTGGCCCTTCGCTCCCCGAGCTGGCTTACTATCGCCATCACCGGCGGGATAGTCGATCACGTCAACGGAAGAGGTGTTGGGCGCCGTGGACGATGATTTGTTTTCATCGGGGGCTCCATGGGGAGTCGGAGTAAAAGTCCCCGTTTCTTGGGCTGATACCGTGCGCGATGCACGATGCACAACAACGCGTTCGCGGACATTAGAACCCAATAGAACGATAGCGATGACGCACAAAATGTTGCCTGTTGCACCAGCTATAGCGGCAATGATCGGGTTAATACCCGCAATGATGCCGAAAGCTGCTGCTCCTTCTCCCTCAATATAAGGGACCGCGCCAGCCAGGGCCACGATTAACGGTTGAAGGATACTCGGTACTTGATCGATGAAGATTTGCAGCCACTCATATGGATTATTCATGTCTTTTCCCTGTTCGGTCTCGGCGCCCGTAGACGACGCCTTTGCCCAACAGTCAAGACTGTGTTCTTACGACAGAGTCAAGCACTACCTCTCCGCTAACCGATTCCTGACTTCTTGCTTTGACCCTGTTCTCGGAACATAGTCTTGAATGGGTTCCTGATCACAGTCGGCCCGCGGCGGTGAAGCAACGGGAAAGGAAACGGACATGCCTTGGAGTACACGCGAGGTAGCCGAACTCGCCGGAACGACTGTGAACACTATCCGTCACTATCACCGGTCAGGGCTTCTCGAGGAACCAGCGCGGATGACCAATGGCTACAAGCAATACGGGGCCCGACATCTTGTTCGTTTGCTGCAGATCCGCCGGCTCCGCGACCTTGGCGTACCACTCGCGCAAATCGAGTCCATAGGTTTTGGCGGGGAACCAACCCACCCAGGGCTGCTGGGAATCGAAGCGGAACTATCCGCGAGCATCACGCGCTTGCAACGTGCACGTGCCGAAATTCGAGCGATCCTGCAGGGCTCCACAACCACAGACCTGCCCGCAGGTTTCGAAGAGATCTCCGGACTCTTGTCGGCTCCGGAACGTTCACTCATGCTCATCTACTCTCAGCTCTACGACGAGGCGGCAATGGCTGACCTCAAACAGATGGTGGAGTCCGAGCCTCGAGAAGACGACGCGAACGAGGAGTTCAATACGTTGCAGTCCGACGCAGATGAGGCCACCAAACAACGACTTGCGGCGACGTTCGCACCTCTTATCGCACAACACCTCGCGGACTACCCCTGGCTGGTGGACCAAAAAGCGCACCTCTCCAAAAGCCCACAAGTCACCCAGGAAACCTTTGTCGAAACCATGACCGAGCTTTACAACGAGGCGCAACTAGAGGTGCTTGCCCACGCGAGCGTCATCGCCACACAGAACCAGGACAAAACAGCCGCAACAGCGAAAGAGCCGATGTACCAAGCAACCGCAGTGACGACGATTCCCGTGACGCATGACCTCGGACTCAGCTCGGGCCCCGGCACTGTGGCCGACGAGTTAGCACCTTTTGTGGACCGCCATTTGCTCGAACGCTCCGACATTTAGGGACTGCCCCGGGTTTGCTTGACTCCTGACTTGTGAGGATTTACTCCTTGCAGCAAGGATGTTCACATGCCCAAGCCTTTCCCCGCTGAGTTCCGTCGTGACGTGGTCGCCGTGGCACGGAAGCACGAAGCCCCGATCTCGCTGTACATCCGACTCTTAGCGCGGGTAGTAGAGACGCTTGCCTCCCGACGCCACCAATAGCAAGCGTCCACGCTCAGCCCGAGTTCGGCCGCAACGGCACGGATCGTGCCGCCTCGATCCAGGCGCCGAAAGAACTCCTCCCGCTCCTTGGCTTTGTACTGCACATTCTCTCTCTCTACCCCTCGGTCGCCCGGCCATCGCACACCCTCACGCTCAGATTTTTGCGACGATGACTGGAATCCAAGCGGTCCGGTGTTCGGTGATGTCCGGCAGCATGGCAAATGCTGCACCAAAGACTGCCAGGAATACGAGGGCCGTAACGGGCAGTCCGCCACGGACCTTTGCGAAGATTGCCGGCAGTTCACGGGCGACGGCGATTTCATGCATCTGCCGTGCGGTAGAAAATAGGGTTGCATTGATTGCGGAGCTCGCCGCCAGCAATGCCCCGAGACTGGCGATCCAGTATCCGGCCGTGCCAAGGGCGGCTTGGCCGGCCGCGGCAAATGCCACCTTCTTCTGCGAAATGATGATTGCGTCGCTGACCAGCATCTGGGCGCCAACCGTCACCGTCACGTACACCAGCGTGACGATGGCGGTCGAGAGTCAGAGCGCCCGCGGCAGTGTCCACCGTGGGCGGTCCAAATCCTCGTAGTCGTAGGAGAGTAGCTCGAAGCCCTCATGGGCGACAAAGATCGAAGCCGCGGCCACGATCACGCCACCTAGCCCCTAGTTGTCCAGCGGCGCCAGCCGCTCCGGTGCGAAGTGCAGGAACCCCACCGTCGAGATCAACGCCAGCACCGCGACTTTGATCAACACGACAATGTCTTCGGACAGCGCCGAGGCGCCCACACCACGGAGGTTGATTCCCAGGAATACCAGCAAGATCAGTGCCGCGAAGCCGTCGGCGAAAATCCCCGGCAGGCCCAGGACGTTTGCCGCATAGTGGCCAAAGGTGAATCCGTAGACTGCCAGGGCGACCAAGTACCCGAACATCAGCAGCCAGGAGATGTATGAGCCAACGCGCGGATAGCCGGCATCCTGCAGGTATACGAACAGGCCGCCGGACCGTCCGGCCCGGGCCGAAAGGGCCGCGAACGAATGCGCCGTGACAATGGCGATGCCACCGCCGATAAGAAAACTACCCACGGCCAGGTGGCCGGCAAGCGCCACGGTGACGCCGAGAACGCTGAAGATACCTCCGCCGATCATGCCTCCGACTGCCATCGCCACGGCATCGCGCAGTCTTAACTTTCCAAGGCCCTTGTTACGCCGCGCGGCGGTTCCGGGACGAAACGCAGCCTTGGGCGGCGAGGATCTGCTGGACATCTGAGCCCACATTCCTTTATGCAGCCACGGTTGGTGCGATCTTGCTAGCCGGCCTCTGGACATTGTGCCCCGCGTAATTCGAATCCGGCAGGGGGTTAGTGCCCTTGTGAGCCCATCCCGGTCCGGCAGGCGCGGCCAAATGCCCGTCACGGGCAGGGTCAAGTAAAGTGGGGACGTGACTTACGAGATTGAGATTGGCCGTGGCAAGCGTGGGCGTCGTGCCTACTCCCTGGATGACATTGCGATCGTCCCCAACCGACGCACCCGCGATCCCAAGGACGTATCCGTCTCCTGGCAGATCGACGCTTACAAGTTCGACATGCCCGTTATTGCCGCGCCGATGGATTCCGCGATGTCCCCGGAAACCGTCATCGCGCTGGGCCGCCTCGGCGGGCTCGGCGTCCTCGACCTCGAAGGCCTGTGGACCCGGTACGAGGACCCGCAAGCCGTCCTGGACCAGATCGGTGCCCTCCAGGACGAGACGAACAGCCCCGCCGTGACCCGGCGTATGCAGGAGCTTTACCAGGCCCCGATCCAGCCCGAGCTGATCACCTCGCGGCTAGCGGAGATCCGCGCCGCGGGCGTTACGGTTGCCGGCTCCCTCACCCCGCAGCGGACCCAGGAGCACTACAAAACCGTCGTGGCGGCCGGCGTCGACATCTTTGTGATCCGCGGCACCACGGTCTCGGCCGAGCACGTTTCGAAGGACCACGAGCCGCTGAACCTCAAGCAGTTCATCTACGAACTCGACGTTCCCGTAATCGTCGGGGGCGCGGCTGGCTACACCCCGGCCCTGCACCTGATGCGCACCGGCGCCGCGGGGGTGCTGGTCGGTTTCGGCGGCGGAGCCACGAGCACCACCCGCCGGGCCCTCGGCATCCACTCGCCGATGGCCTCCGCCATCTCCGACGTCGCCGCCGCCCGCCGGGACTACATGGATGAGTCCGGCGGACGCTACGTCCACGTGATCGCCGACGGCGGGATGGGTTCCTCCGGCGACATCGTAAAAGCTATCGCCATGGGCGCGGACGCCGTGATGCTCGGCAGCGCCCTCGCCCGCGCCGAGGAAGCCCCGGGCAAGGGCTGGCACTGGGGCCAGGAAGCGCACCACCTTGAACTTCCCCGGGGTGACAGGGTCAACGTTGGCACCGTCGGACCCCTCGAAGAGGTCCTTTTCGGCCCCGGCCACCACACCAACGGAACATCCAACCTGATCGGTGCACTGCGCCGTTCGATGGCGACCACCGGCTATTCGGACCTGAAGGAATTCCAGCGCGTCGACGTCGTGGTGTCGCCTTACGCCGGCAACTGATAGCCCCCTGCCCATCCGGTGAAGTTGGAAGTAGTGTGGTGCACTACGAGATTTGATCCGGATGGAGGCGTGACATGAACAGTTTTCCCGGCGGTTCTTCAAAGACCGGCGGTGCCCTGGGGCCCGCGGAACGCGAAGCGTCGCTCGCTGTACTCAAGGGCACCACGGATCCCGGCAAGGAACTGGACATCCTGATCGTCGGCGGCGGCATCGTCGGCACCGGTGCCGCCCTGGACGCCGTCACACGGGGCCTCAGCGTTGGCATCGTCGAGGCAAACGACTGGGCAGCGGGTACCTCTTCGCGGTCCTCCAAATTGATCCACGGCGGCCTTCGCTACCTGGAGATGCTCGACTTCGCCCTGGTTAAAGAGGCCCTGCACGAGCGCGGGCTCATCCTCTCGGTGCTCGCCCCGCACCTGGCCCGGCCGGTACCTTTCCTGTACCCGTTGACAAAACCCTTCATCGAACGTCCATATGTGGGGGCCGGCATTGCGCTCTACGATGCCATGTCCATCTCGACCGGCCAGCAGCGGGGCGTCCCGTTCCACAAGCACCTGAGCCGCCGGGGAACGTTGCGGGCGGCGCCGAGCCTCAAGGATGACGCCTTCGTCGGATCCATCAGGTACTACGACGGACAGGTCGACGATGCCAAGTACTGCGCCAACCTGGTCCGAACCGCCGCCTACTACGGGGCCCACGCCGTGAACCAGATGTCCGTCGTCGCGTTTGTCCGGGAAGGCGAACGGGTGGTCGGGGCGAAGGTGGTCAACCATGAGGACGGCTCCACGTTTAATATCAAGGCCAAGCAAGTCATCAACGCCACGGGCGTCTGGACGGACGAGACCCAGGCGATGGTGACCGACCGCGGCCAGCTTAAAGTGCGCGCCTCCAAGGGCATCCATCTCGTGGTGCCGCGGGACCGCTTCCAGTCCACCGTGGGACTGATCCTGCGCACCGAAAAATCGGTCCTGTTTGTCATCCCCTGGGGCCGGCACTGGATCATCGGGACCACGGATACCGACTGGCACCTGGACAAGGCCCACCCTGCTGCCTCCAGCAAAGACATCGACTACATCCTCGAACATGTGAACAAGGTGCTGAAGCGGCCGTTGACCCGTGAAGACGTTGAGGGCGTCTATGCCGGACTCAGGCCGCTCCTGGCCGGCGAAAACGATTCCACGGCCAAGCTTTCGCGCGAGCATGTGGTGGCCCATCCGGTACCGGGGCTCGTTGTGGTGGCCGGCGGTAAATGGACCACCTACCGGGTAATGGCCAAGGACGCCGTCGACGAGGCAACCCGCAGCATGGACGAACGCGTTGCGCCCAGTTGCACGGAATCCATTCCGTTGCTGGGTGCCAGCGGATTCAAGGCGGCCTGGAACAAACGCAACCGGATGGCCGAGGAAACCGGTGTCCACGTGGCGCGGATCGAGCACCTGCTCAACCGCTACGGGTCCATGGTCCCGGAAGTGCTCGCTCTTATCACCGAGAACCCCGACCTTGGCGAGCCGTTGCCGGGCGCCGACGACTACCTCGCCGCCGAAGCCGTCTACGCCGCCACCCACGAAGGGGCCCGGCATGTGCAGGACGTCCTGACCCGCCGCACCCGGATTTCGATCGAAGCCTGGGACCGCGGTGTGTCAGCAGCGCCGGTAGTCGCTAAACTGATGGGAGATGTCCTCGGCTGGAGCGATGCGCAGCGCGAGGGCGAAATCAAGCACTACCTGGCCCGGGTCGACGCCGAACGGCTTAGCCAGGAGCAGCCGGACGACGAATCCGCCGACGCAGCACGCCTGGGCATCGAGGACATCGTCCCGTTGCGTTGACCGGCAGCATCCGCCTGTGGTCCCAACCGGGGCTGCAGGCGGAACCGCGCCACTTCGAAGGGATACCACTTGGCGGAACCATTGGACCGGTACGACGCCGAGCTCACCACCCCGGAAATGGTGATCCTCGAGATGGACGCCGTGGACAAGCTCGACGCAACAACCCAGCTGGCGGAACGGATGCATGCCGCCGGACGCATTTCCGATCTCCCGGGATTCCTCCGTCACGTCAACGCCCGTGAACACCAACTGGCCACCGGACTGCCAGGCGGCGTCGGCCTGCCCCATGCCCGCAGCGAGTTCGTCTCCCGGACCACCATTGCCGTCGGCATCACCAAGTACGGCAAGGCACTCGATTTCGGCGCCGCCGACGGGCCGGCAACAGTGGTCTTGCTGATCGCGACACCGGCCAGTTCCTTCTCGGAGCATCTGGAAGTGCTGGCCACCCTTGCCAGGTCACTGTCGAAGGAATCGTTCCGCGAATCGCTGCGGCGCGCCTACGACCCCGAAGTCATCGCAGAACTCATCAATTCCAGCCTGGTCTTTTTCGACCACTGAAGATCGGGACGGGGACTTTCGCGCCGACTCCCTCGCCACGCACGGACCGTGCTGCCCCGCTCCTGCGCCGGGTCGCCCTGCTGCCCGTTTCGCTGTTCTACACGCCGACGAAGTACGGTTAAGGGGTGCTGAAAACTGCCCTCAAACCCCGCTGGATCGCCGGACTGGTGTTCGCGATCGTCGTATCAGGGGTGTTTGTGCTGCTCAGCCAGTGGCAGTTCGGCCGCTCCACCAGGGCTGAGGTGACGGTCTCCGCCACGACCGAGGAACCCCAAGCCCTCACCACGGTGCTGCGGCCCGGCGATTTCTTCCCCGGTTCGGTCGCGGACCAGATTGTCACCGCCACCGGCAGGTACGATCCGCAGAAGCAGGTGCTCGTCCCGGGACGGCTGTACGACGGCGCCAAGGGCTACTGGATCGTTTCGGCCCTGGCCGTCCAGGATGCCCCCGTCCTGACCGGTTCCGCCGCCACACCCCAGACCTGGATCCCGGTCGCCCGCGGCTGGGTCGCCGACCCGGCGGACGCGTCCGCCCCGCCGTCGGGCAGTGTTGCCCTGACCGGACGGCTGCTGCCATCCGAGGCTCCGGTCCCCGGGACCGACGCCGGTCCCGGCCGGGCCAGCGCCGTCTCCGTAGCGGAACTCATCAACACCTGGGAAGTGAGCAGCTACCCCGGCTTTGTCACCGCGGGTTCGGAGCGTTCCGGCGGCAACGACGTCGGCGCGGCAGCCTCCGGAGGGAAAATGAAGCCGCTGAACATCGGGCCGCAACCGCCTGCCGAGAAGGTCAACTGGTTGAACCTCTTCTACGCCGCGGAGTGGGTGGTGTTCGCTGGCTTCGCGCTGTTCATTTGGTGGCGCCTGGTCAAGGACGACTACCGCCGGGGGCTTGAAGACGCCCTCGATGCGGAGTATGACGCCGCGGCGCTGCACCATCCCGAACCGGACCCCACCGAACCGGACCCCACCGAACCGAAAGTGCAATCATGATTGAGCCCCAGCCGGCCGTCCAGCCGCAGCAGTCCAACGTGCCGGGAACCGGGCGCGGCAAGAAGCGCCGATTTGGCGGCACCGAGGCCCAGATCCGCTCGGCGCTGAAGTTTTACAAGGTCCTCGCGTATATGACCGGCAGCATGCTGCTCCTGCTGTGCGCGGAACTTATTGCCCGGTATGTGTTCGGCCAATATCTCTTCGGCGGCGGGACCAACGCCGTCACCGGCCAGCAGTTCGGTTTCGGATTCGCCGACGCGGAGCCGCCGGGGGTGATCGGCGGCGTAAATCTGTCCGTCGCGGTGCTGATCGTGCACGGCTGGATGTACGTTGTGTACCTTATGTCCAACTTCCGACTGTGGTCGCTGATGCGCTGGCCGTTCGGGAAAATGATCATCCTGGCACTCGGCGGGGTGGTGCCCTTCCTGTCCTTCTTCGTGGAGAAGAAGTTCCACGCCGAGGTGGAGGTTGAACTTGCGGCGAACCCGCAGGCCCCCCAGCGCTATTGAGCGGCGCGGTGTGAGTTCGCTTACCCGGCGGCCCATCCGCGGTCCTGGCGGCTTCTCAATGTGCGGGCGGGCGGCGCCGCAAAGTACCCTAGAAGGGTGACTATTCCCACTGCATCCCAGACGTCCCACAAGCCCGTCCTGGTTGTTGACTACGGTGCCCAGTACGCGCAGCTGATCGCCCGCCGCGTCCGGGAAGCGAATGTGTATTCGGAAGTGGTTCCGCATACCTACAGCACCGAGCAGCTCCTGGCCAAAAACCCCGCCGCAATTATCCTCTCCGGCGGACCCTCAAGCGTTTACGCCGAAGGTGCCCCCACCGTTGGTTCGGACCTCTTCGAAGCCGGAGTACCGGTTTTCGGGATCTGCTACGGCTTTCAGGCCATGGCCAACGCCCTCGGCGGCGAAGTCGCCCAGACCGGACTCCGCGAGTATGGCGCCACCGAGACCACCACCATCGGCGAAGGCCGCTCCATCCTCGAAGGCATGCCGCAGCACCAGAGCACCTGGATGAGCCACGGCGACTCCGTGCACGAGGCGCCGGCGGGCTTTGAGGTCCTCGCGACGACGGCCGGCGCCGACGTCGCGGCTTTCGCGAACGAGGAAAAGCGCCTCTACGGCGTGCAGTGGCACCCCGAGGTCAAGCACTCGGCCTACGGCCAACAGGTCCTGGAGAACTTCCTCTTCAAGGGTGCCGGACTGGAACCGAACTGGACGGCCGGCAACATCCTTGAGGAGCAGGTTGAGCGGGTTCGTGCACAGATCGGCGATGCCCGGGTCATCTGCGGTTTGTCCGGTGGCGTTGATTCCGCGGTGGCGGCTGCCCTGGTCCAGCGCGCCGTCGGCGACCAGCTGACATGTGTGTTTGTCGACCATGGACTGCTGCGCGAAGGCGAAGCGGAGCAGGTTGAACGTGACTTCGTGGCGGCAACTGGCGTCAAACTCTATGTGGCCAACGAGCAGGAGCGCTTCCAGTCGGCCCTGGCCGGAGTGAGCGACCCGGAGACCAAGCGCAAGATCATCGGCCGCGAATTCATCCGTGCCTTCGAGGAGGCCGAGCTTGCGATCATCGCAGAGGCGGCAGCGCACGGCGAGAAGATCAAGTTTCTCGTCCAGGGCACCTTGTACCCGGACGTCGTCGAGTCCGGCGGCGGTGAAGGTGCCGCGAACATCAAGAGCCACCACAACGTGGGCGGGCTGCCGGAAGACCTGCAGTTCGAACTCGTCGAGCCGCTGCGCGCCTTGTTCAAGGACGAGGTCCGCGCCGTCGGCGCGCAGCTTGGCCTGCCGCAGGAAATTGTAGGGCGCCAGCCGTTCCCGGGACCGGGCCTTGGCATCCGGATCGTCGGCGAAGTGACGAAGGAGCGGCTGGACCTGCTGCGCAAGGCAGACGCCATCGCGCGCGCCGAACTGACCGCCGCCGGCCTTGACAACGAGGTCTGGCAGATGCCGGTAGTGCTGCTGGCGGACGTCCGCAGCGTCGGTGTTATGGGAGACGGCCGCACCTACGGTCACCCGATTGTCCTGCGTCCCGTTTCCTCCGAGGACGCCATGACGGCGGACTGGTCGCGACTGCCTTACGATCTGCTGGCCAGGATCTCCAACCGCATCACCAACGAGGTGGAAGGCGTGAACCGCGTTGTGCTCGATGTGACCAGCAAGCCGCCGGGAACCATCGAATGGGAATAGTCCCGTAGTGGGCGGATGAAATGGCCGGGCTCGTCGGGAGGCCGGCCATTTTCCGTTCGGTCGCCGCATCCCTGGACCGCCCGGCAGCGGGCGGCGGCGGCCCGCGGCACGAGCGGCGATGCTGGGAATTCGGTTTGAATTTGTGTCCCGCCAGTGTTGCGTCGCCTCGCCGGGGCCGGATTCGGGCTACCCTCGAAATTATGCCGGTATGGTCCAGGACGTCCCGCGCGGGCACGAAAAACGTGAGCAGAGTAAACGCAAGCACAGAAAAGAAGGCAGCAGTGTCAGTTGGTCAAGGCCACCCCGAGGGCTCCGAGGAGCTCAGGAAATGGCTGTCGGGGCTCAAGCCGGTCACCGGAGCAGACACCATGCTGCGCTTCACCAAGACGCCTGAGGGCTCCATAGACCTGACCAATGCCCATCCCTCCGGCATGGCACAGTTGATGGCCGGCCGACGCACCCGGCTGTCCACCTTGATCCGTGATCACCAGCAGTACGTTGTCGCCGCGAGGGCGTCCCGCAACCTGCGCTCCAAAATCTTCGAACTGGCCAATGACCGCGGCATCGATGCGGGATACTTTTCGGCGGGTACCGTCGTGTGGACCTCCGCAGTCGGCGGCAAACCGCAGCGCGTCTCAGCCCCGGTTATGCTCAGTTCCATCTCCCTCACGGTCCGTCCGGGCGAGGACGATTACGAACTGCAATTGACCGAACAGGCCAAGATCAACCCCGCCCTGATCCGGCATCTGAAGACCATCCACGGCATTGCTTTCGACGTCAACGCGGTAACCCGGATGGCGTACAGCACCGCCCGCTTCGATCCCCAGCCGGTCCTTGACCGCCTGAGCACCCTCATCCAGCCCATCTACGGCGCCGAGGTCGAGCACAACCTTCTGGTGTCCACCTTCGCGGACTTGTCCGGAAACCTTGAGGATCCATGGATCAACGAGAGCCATCCCCTAGTGGCGGCGTTGGGACGGGCCGCCGCCGGCCAGCCGTTGCAGGTATCCGAGCTTAAGCCCGGACGGTTCCCAAGCACCGATGAGCGGGATCCCGCGGATGAACTGTTGCTGCTCGACGCCGACACCGACCAGCAGTACGTCGTCGACGCCGTCCGCGCCGGGGACTCGCTGGTGGTCAGCAGTCCGCCCGGCACCGGCCAGACCCAGACAGCAATCAATACCATCGGGACCCTCCTCGATCAGGGTAAGACGGTTCTGGTGGTGGGGGACCGGCGAGCCAGCCTGGGTGAGATCTCCACCCAGTTGGAGACCCTGGGACTGGATTCAGCCCTGTTCCAGCTTGCCGGGAACGCCACTGCCCTGCAGCTGAAGGGCCAGCTCGTCAGGGCCATCGTGCGCAATGAGAAATCCCTCGAGCCCCAGCTCAGCAACCTTCACAGCACTTTGATTGAACACCGCCATGCCCTTCGGGACCATGTTGCCTCGTTGCACAACGTCCGCCAGCGCTGGGGATGCTCTCCGTACGAGGCGATGCAGTCATTGGCCGAGCTGACCTCCATCCAGCCGGCGCCGGCCACCACCGTCCGGCTCAAGCGCAGTGTGCTGGACAATATCCGGGACCGCGAGGAACTCGCTGGCCGGCTCCACCGTGCGGCCGAGCTGGGAAGCTTCAGCAGGGCCTCGACCACAAGTCCGTGGCATGGTGCCCGGCTGCTGACCCGGAAGGAAACCGAGGAAGCCCAGCAGGTGGCCAGCTCCGTGGCCAGGAAGCTGCCGGAACTGCGCGAGCTGATGAACGGTGTCGCAGAACACGCCGAAATCCGCCTGGGCCGTTCGTTTTCGGAGTGGGGGGACCAGGTTGAGCTGTTAGTTGCTGTTCGCGAAAGCCTGGATAAATTCACGCCGGACATCTTCGACCGTCCGGTCCACGACCTCATCTCCGCCACCGCAGCTTCCTCCTGGCGGCGCGAACGGAACATTGAGATGCCGTCCATGCAGCGCTCCCGTTTGCGCCGGGTGGCCAAGGAATATGTCCGGCCGGGTGTCCACATTGCCGACCTGCACAGCTCCCTCGTCCTCGTCCAGGAGCAGCGGGCCGCATGGGCCGACTACGCCACGACGCAGCGGCACCCTGCAGTGCCTTCCGGCCTGGGCGAGATCATCGCCCTGTACCGCGAGCTCGAAGCGGAGCTGGTCGAGCTCGGCCACGCCGTCAGGCACACCGCGGCGGGCGGTGAACTGCATGGCAGCCCCTACGAAGATCTTATGGAGCGGCTGGACGCGCTGGTTGCCGACACCGGGACGCTCGAAACTTTGCCGGAGCGGACCCTCCTGGTCGAAGACATGCGCGAGCATGGCCTGGGCGAACTGCTCGCTGACCTCGCCGAGCGTGAGGTGCCCGCAGGGTCTGTGGCCGCCGAGCTTGAGCTCGCCTGGTGGCAGTCCGCACTCGAAGCCATGATCAGCGGGGATGATTACCTGGCTATGTCCGACGGCGACGCCCTTCGCCAGCTCGAAGCGGAGTACCGCCTCGCGGACAACGCGCACATCGCCAGCGGCGCCGCCAGGCTGCGCTGGCAGCTGGCAGACCGCTGGCGGGCGGCCATCGCAGAACACCCGCGGCAAGCGGAACTGCTGCGCAGCCTGCTCAAGGATGGCCGGGTCACCCTCTCGGCACTGACGGGCCAGGCCCCGGACTTGCTGCCGATGCTGGTTCCGGTGTGGTCCGTCAGCCCTTACCTCCTGTCGGCGGTTTTGCCGGTGGAGCAAAAGTTTGATGCCGTTGTGATCCTTGACGCCGAGGCAACGTCGCTGCAGGCCGTCCTGCCGGCCGTAGCCCGCGCCGCGCAGGTTATTGCTTTTGGTGACGACCGGATTGCCACGCCGCGGACATTCACCGTCGGTGTCGAGCGGCTTGCGGCCGGCGAGAGCTCCCATCAAGGCGTCGAAAGCGCCTTCAAGGCACTCGCCGGTGTACTGCCCGTCTGGAACCTGCGGACGGTCTACCGCGCCGTGGATGAGGACCTTGTCCGGCAACTGAGCAAGGGCTTCTACGACGGCGGACTCCGCAGGTTGCCGGAGGGCCAGTCAGCCACCGGGCTGGACCGTGCCCTCACTGTGGAATACCTGCCGGACGGGACGGGCCTGCCCAGCGCGGACCAGGACGGCGTCGAATCTGTGGTGGCCGAGGTAAACCGGGCCGTGGAGCTTGTCTTCGAGCACGCCCGCCTCCGGCCGCGGACGTCGCTGGCCGTCGTCACCGGCAGCCTCCGGCATGCGGCGCGGATCGGCGAGTCGATCCGGCTTCAGCTGCCCAACTACCCGATGCTTGCCAGCTTTTTCACCGCCGGCGAAGAGTCCTTCCGGGTCGTGGATCTGGAACGTGCCCAGGGACTGGTCCGCGATCACGTGATCTTCTCGCCGGGTTACGGACGCACCCCGCACGGGCGTGCGCTGCATAGCCTGGGCCCGCTCTCCGTCGATGGTGGACGAGCAAGGTTTGCCCTCGCCATGACGCGGGCACGCCGGTCCCTGCACGTGCTCAGCTGCTTCCGTCCGGAGGACCTCGACGTGACCCGGCTGAGCCACGGCGCGGTGGACTTCTATGAACTGCTGGACCGGGAAATCGCGGGTAACTCCGATCTCGGAAGTCCCGCGTCGCGGGCTGCAGCCAGCGAACAGGCTCTCGGGGCCGACCCCCTCGTGGCCGACCTCGGGGACCGGCTGCGGGCCCGGGGCGCACGGGTCTGGCACCAGTACGACGGCGCGCTGAATATGGTGGCCGCGGCCGACCCGTTGAGTACCCTCGGACAGGACGATGCGGAGATTCCGCGGCCCGTGGCCATTGAGTCAGACGGCACCGAACAGTACCGAAAGCTCACCGTCCGGGAACGCAGCAGGCTCCGCCCGCAGCTGCTGGAACGACTCGGCTGGCGCTACATGCCGCTCTGGACCATCGAGGTGTTCACGGATCCTTCGGCCTGCGCCGACCGCATCGGCGGATATCTGGGCCTGGAAAAGCCGGCCGTGACGCACCGTAAACCCACATCGCCGGGGTTCTTCGACGACGACGTCGAAAACCTTGCCGTCAACGAAGCGCAAGCCTCGCGGGGACGGACGTCCGGCATACAGGACAGTGCGCCAGACTACAGAACAGACCAAGGCAGCAAGGAGGCCAGCGGCATGACTGCGGATGGCGATACCGGTAACGGTGGCGAGGCCCAGGACGACACCAGCGCCCAGGACAGCGGACCGGACAATGCGTCCGCGCAGTCGGCGTCGGCGGCATCCCCGTCCGGTGTGCTGCCGAACAAGGCGGCGGAGGATGACCCGCAGCGCTGGGGCGACGAGCCCGGCGGCTACGACCATGACTCGTGGCTGCAAGAGCAGAAGCCCCCGCACTGGGCCTAAGTCCTTTTCGGGCCTGCTCCGCCGGGGCTTTCGGACGGTGAAGCGACTAGCCGGGGACGGCCGTGACGAGGACGAAGAAGAGTTTTCCCTGCGTCGAGGCCCCTGCGAGCCGACGCGCCTGATCGGCGTCGGCGGCCACAACGAGGAGGCCCTCGTTTTCACCTGTCCCCAGCCATGGGCCGGCACGGCTGCCGTGCCCGGAAGTCCACAGCACGGGAACGGCAGCTGCCAGCAGCTGGGATGCGGCGGGCTGGTCGAAGCTGTTGCCGGTGGTGATGACTACGTCGACGAGTTGCCCGGGGGAGAGCAACTGGATCGAGGCCGGATCCGCCATCCGCAGGGGAACTGCGGCCGATCCCGGCGGCTCTCCAGCCAGCAGGCCAGGTCCCACTAGCTGCGAATCTGCGAGTAACTGGCCCTTGCGGAGGGCGACGGCAAGCTGCTGGCCTTGGAGGGAACCAGCGCTCACGAAGCTGCCCGCGGGAACCAGGCCCCTGGGCACGTGGAGGACCGTCAGGTCCTCCACTCCAAGGGACTGGCCGGCGGGGAGATCCCGGGCAGCAGCGAAGGCGGGGACAGTGTCGGCCGGCTCAGGTGTCAGTTGTTGAACCGTGAGGCCGGCGGCGATGCAGAGCAGCAGCGCCACGGCGAGCCGGCGGTTGCGGTTGAGCCATCGGACCAGCCGCCGGCGGGACGGCCTGCCGGCGGGTCTTCGGCCCCGCGGCGGGACTGCTGACTTTGAGGGTGCTGCCGGCGTGGACAGATCAAGGCGGCGTCCCGGGGATCGCCAGCGCCGGATAATAGAGGAGTGTCGCCACGGGTCGATACGGAAGATCTCAAAGAAATCTTCCGGTAGCTTCCATGTGGTCGGGACGGCGGTTCCAATGGGGGCCATAACCCGAAGCTACCCACCGGCGCGCACGCCTGGCAGTTACAGTTCGGTCTATGTGGACAAAGCGGTGTGACGGCCAGCGAGGAGTGGCAGCAGCACGGCCTTCGTAACGGCGCTAGCTTGCGGACGCGCCTGCCGGCGCAGTGGATGCAGCCGGTGCGGGCGCCGGCGTCGGCGTCTGTGAAACGGTGCTGCCCTTTGCGTCGCGCGAGTCCGTCCGGTAAAAACCGGAACCTTTAAAGACCACACCAACGCTGTTGAACTTCTTGCGCAGGGTCCCCTGGCACTCAGGGCAGGAGGTGAGGGTGCTGTCGGTGAAGGACTGCACGATCTCAAAGGCGTGGCTGCAGTCCTTGCAGGCGTATGCATACGTGGGCACTGGAAATCCTCCTCAGGGGCAAACGAGCAGGTCCCGTACCGCCGGTTCGGGATCCCGGCCGGTAGTTCTATCGGCGGAATCCGTCCCTTAGCAGTCGCAGGGCCTGAGTGCTAATTCTATCACCCCCGCGACCGGTCCCCGGCAGCCCGGTGCTGCAGCTGCACCACGCCGGACGGGGTCAGTGCGGCACCCACCTTCCGGTCGAAGGACTCCGCCGGGATGCTTCCGGCAGGGAGCACCTCGCCGTTGTACACAACGGCGGCTGCCGGCACCGGCGGCAACAGCCCGCCGTCGGACGTCGGCGTCCCGGGATACGGGAGTGCGGCCAGCTTCGCCAGAAATTTGTCGTAGTAGCCGCCGCCCTGCCCGATCCGGTTGCCGGAGTAGTCGACCGCGGTGGCCGGCAGGAAAATGCCGTCCGCGCAACGAATCACGGAAGCATCGTGTCGCTTGCCGGCGGGTTCCTGGATCGGCGCGTACCGGCTCCGCGCGAATCGGGAGGCCGGCGTCCAGTAGACCCAGCTCAGCTCCAGGCCGGGCTCGCAGACCGGAAGGAGCAGCCGATGCCCTTCCTGGTGGAGTGCTGCCAGCAGGGGAAGACTTGGCGGTTCCGACCCCACACCAAGGTAGGCGGCAAAAGTGCCGGAGCGGCCGCCCGCCAGGCGGGCTGCCCAGGCAACGCCGTACGAGGCGATTCCGGCACCGGCGGTCGCCAGGGCCGCCGGCGTCAGTGCAGCTCGCCGGGCCCGGTGGCTGGCCCGGGTCTCTTCCTTCGATGCCACGATGCCTTGTCCCTCCGCTGGTGCGGCCGGCAAACCGCGGTTGGTGCCGGTCGGAAATGATTACCTAATGCTTGGTCCCTCCGTTAGATTAGTCGAGTGACTACACCCAACGCTCCCGTCCGCAAGGCCGTCATCCCCGCAGCCGGCCTCGGAACGAGGTTTCTTCCGGCGACCAAGGCCATGCCCAAGGAAATGCTGCCGGTCGTCGACAAGCCGGCCATCCAGTACGTCGTGGAGGAAGCAGTCAACGTCGGTCTGACCGACATCTTAATGATTACCGGCCGCAACAAGCGCGCGCTGGAGGACCACTT
The DNA here is from genome assembly GCF_029960715.1 of Arthrobacter sp. AL05. Lineage (NCBI taxonomy): Bacteria > Bacillati > Actinomycetota > Actinomycetes > Micrococcales > Micrococcaceae > Arthrobacter > Arthrobacter sp. AL05. The sequence goes on along the minus strand of NZ_JASBRC010000004.1, from coordinate 192,658 downwards.
CGACCGCGTCCCTACCCTGGAAGCCACCCTTCAGGCCAAAGGAGACACCGCGAAGCTTGAGTCCATCCAGGCGGCCAGCAACCTTGGTGATATCCACTACGTGCGCCAGGGCGACCCGCTGGGACTGGGGCACGCCGTCCTGCGGGCAAAGCAGCACGTGGGGTATGAACCGTTCGCTGTCCTGCTCGGCGATGACCTGATCGATGCCCGCGATGAACTTCTAAGTACCATGATCGAGGTTCAGGCCAAGACCGGCGGGTCGGTGATCGCACTGATCGAGGTGGAGCCGTCAGCGATCAGCGCCTACGGCTGCGCCGACGTTCAGGCGATCGAGGGCGAAGAGTACGTCCGGATCAAGCACTTGGTAGAGAAGCCTGACGTCGAGGATGCCCCGTCCAACCTCGCGATAATTGGGCGCTACGTCCTCCACCCGGCTGTCTTCGAGGTACTGGAACGCACCGAGCCGGGACGCGGCGGCGAAATCCAGCTCACCGACGCGCTGCAGGAACTTGCCTCCGGTGACGGTGACGGCTACGGCGTGTACGGCGTTGTCTTCCGTGGCCGCCGCTATGACACCGGCGATAAGCTCAGCTACCTCAAAGCCTGCGTCCAGCTCGCCTGCGACAGTGACGACCTGGGCCCAGGCCTGCGGGAATGGCTGCCCGGCTTCGCTGCGAGCCTTGCTCCCAGCCTGACCAAGTAGCTTCGGTGGGGGGCAGCTTCCACTGGCCGGTGACGCTGGAAAGCGGCGAGCTTGTCTTGCGCCCGATTCGGCACCGGGACCGCAAGGAATGGACGACTGTCCGCTCCCGCAACAGTGAGTGGCTGGCCCCTTGGGAGGCGTCGAACCCGGAGCCTGGCGGTGGTCTGCCGGACTACCGCCAGATGGTGCGGTCCCTCAAGGCGCAGGCCGCGCAGGGTGTTGGCCTGCCCTTCCTCATTACGGCGCGGACCGCCGGCTTCCGGGAACCCGTTATTGTGGGACAGCTGACGGTTTCGTCTATCGTTTGGGGTTCGGCGATGATGGCCACTCTTGGATACTGGGTGGACCGGGACCGGGCCGGCCAGGGCATCGCCCCGACAGCCGTGGCACTGGTGACGGACTATTGTTTCCAGAGCCTCGGGCTGCATCGGATGGAGATCAACATCCGCCCCGAAAACGGACCAAGCCTGCGCGTGGTGGAGAAGCTCGGCTTTCGCGACGAGGGCTACCGTCCCCGGTTCCTGCACATCAACGGCGAATGGGCGGACCACCGGAGCTTCGCGCTGACCTCTGAAGAAGTGCCAGGCGGGCTGCTGGCACGCTGGCAGCAGCCCGGACCCAAGTGAGCGGCCGGGCCTTTACCGACAAGCCCGCACGGCATAAATCCAGTCAATTGCCAGTTACCCGGCGACACACCGGGGACAATGCCGCTCCGAGCAGCGCATTGCTCATACGGTTTTGATGTGGACTTCCCTCTTAGCAGCTCTGTGATCCTTGTCATTGCTGTTGCGCTCTGGATTGTTTGGGTTGCTCCGTACATCCTCCGGAACGGACGACACCACCTGCAACCCGTGGGCGAGCTCGTGGCGGACGTCATTGATCTAGAACCAGCAGCCCCGCAAGCCGGGAAAGTCATGAAGATGACGGCCCAGCAGGAGAAACCCATGACCAGCAGCCAGCGCACCGAATCCGTCCGGGGAACTACCCGGCTTGACGGCGGCCGTGGGCCTGCCGCTACGGGCCCGGCTTTCAAGATACATTTCGGTCGGCTGGCCCTCGCGCTGGCCGGTTCGCTCTCGCTGCTGACCGGCGTGGTGTCCGCGCTGTTGGGGGTCTTTGGCCTCGTTTCACTCTGGGCGCCCGTTATTGCACTGCTGGGCACGGCAGCGGCAGTAGTTGTCCTCCGCGGACTCGCGGTCCGTGACCGTCGCCGTAAGGTGAACGCTGCCTTCCGCGCGGCGATGAGCGCTCCGGCGCGCCAGGCAGCGCCGGCCCCGGCGCGCACACCATTGCGGCAATCGGCGGGGGAGCCCCGTGAACGGGCCGAGAACCCGCTCTTTGACGCCCAGGCAGACGATGTTGAACACCCCCCGGCACCGAAGCCGTTGACTGCCCAGGACCTCCGCGAGGCGGCCATCGCGGAAGCTGCGGCTTCGGGCGACACGTCCGTACGACCTGCCGCGGGTAACCCGGGTGTTGGAGAATCCAGCTGGGAGCCGGTGGAAGTCCCCAAGCCAACCTACGTGGAGGCGCCGAAGGCCCCGCGTGCCGCTCCTGAGCCGCTCGACCTGCCCGAAGCCCCGAAAGCTGTTGGCAAACCCTCGCTGAAGCAGGGCGTGGTGCAGGCACCCGCCGGCACCACAGATACGGACTCTGAACAAAAGCCCCTCGGCAAGGCGCAGAGCGCCCTGAGCAACCTCGACGACGTCCTGCAGCGGCGCAGGGCCTGACCACTCGTTTCCGAAGCCCCGGGCTGCTCGCAGTGGGCCGCCCGGGGCTTTCCTTTTGTCCCGGCGCGTCCGGCCGGAA